>CAIKYO010000119.1 GCA_903831655.1 uncultured Burkholderiales bacterium | reverse complement strand
TATAAACGATCCACTTTGACAAGTCTATCTCGTGTGGTACTAGCCGAGACCATTGATACCCGCCTTCGACAATCGCGCCTAGAGTGGATTACCAACGCAAAGAACAAACTGAAATTACCGGATATGCCCACTCCCAGTGACGGGGCCATCAACATTCAACAATTGAGCGAGGCCATCAAGGAATTGGTCAACGACAAGACCATCATCTTGTTTGAAGAGCCAACCGCTACAGAGCGAGTTCAATACACACTCAAGATGAACCGACCAGGAAGCTATTTGGCCAATGGAGGATCGGGACTGGGCTGGAGCATCAATGCGGCAATTGGCGTGAAGTTGGCTGATCCGCAAGCGGAGGTGATCACAGTGGTCGGAGATGGAAGCTACATCTTCGGAGTGCCCAGCAGTTGCTACTGGGTGGGCGAAACTTACCGAGCCCCTCAACTCACCATCGTTTTTAACAACAAAGGGTGGAATGCACCCAAAGTCTCAACACTTTTAGTGCACCCTGAAGGGGTTGCCAAGAACACAGACCATTTTTGGATCACAGTCAGTGCCAATACCAAATTCGCGGATTTGGCCAAAGCAGCTGGCAATGCGCTGGCCATCAGGGTTGAAAAGTACGAGGATTTAAAAGCAAGCTTGGCTTTGGCCCTTCAAGCCGTCAGAGCTGGGCAGAGCGCCGTGGTTGATGTCGTGACCTTGCCTATTTCAAAACAAATTTTGGGAACCGACTAAGCCACACCTTAAAGAATTGAATCCTATTTATGAACATCAAATATCTCCTTCTCATTGCAAGCTCTTTAATGGCTTTTCATGGCCTGGATGCTTGGGCCGATGATGCCCCCTACCCCAACCGGGCCGTTCGAATCATAGCGCCCCAAGCACCGGGTGGCGGGGTTGATTTGGTAGGTCGCGTCATCGCAGACCAACTTCACCTCGTCTTGGGTCAAACCTTTTTAATTGACAACGAAGCGGGAGCCGGTGGCGCCATTGCTGCTCAAATGACCAACAAGGCAAAGCCAGACGGATACACACTGATGATTGGATATGTTGCCACTCACGGCACCACTCCAGCGGTCAAGAAAAACATTTACGATCCAGTGAAGGATTTCACTGCGATTGCAATGATTGGTGGGACTCCAAACGTATTGGTTGTCAATAAAAACATGCCTGTGAATAACTTAAAGGAGTTCATTGAGTACGCCAAGGCCAATCCCAGCAAAGTGGACTACGGAACCTCTGGGGTTGGCACACTCAATCACCTGATCATGGAACAATTCAAATCGGTGACAGGTATCAAAAGCTTGGCCATTCCTTATCGCAGCATTGGGCAAGCCTTCACCGATTCAATGGGCGGCCAAATTCAAGTCATCTTCCCGGGCCTCTCTGCAGCATCACCCCATATCAAAAGCGGCTTATTCAAGCCTTTGGCCGTTACCAGCGAGAAAAGAAATCCAGCTCAACCAGGAATACCCACTTTCAAAGAATTGGGCTACCCCGCCATCAGCAGTCTGACTTGGTATGGCATAGTGGGCCCCCCTAAACTGCCTGAAGCCATCAAAATTCAGCTCAACCAAGCCATCAACAAGATTTTGGACAATCCAGAGATCAGAAAGAAATTCGCCGACGAAGCACTCAATGTGATGCCCATGAGCTCACAAGAGTTTGAGAACTACATTGGAGATGAATTTGCTCGTTGGAGCGAAGTCGCCAAAAATAGCCATATCACTGCAAACTGAACCCATCATGTCCAATACCTTACCTTTAATCTCTATATCTGAAGAACTTGCCAACGCGCTGGTGGCAAGCCCCATTGAACTCAATCAAGATGTCACCGTGATGTGTGAATCTTTGCTCATCGACACCATTGGTTTGTGCGTAGCTGCGCGCTCCACAGACTACGTCTTAGCCACACACAGAGCCAGTTTTGAGGATGGACCTTGCACGGTCATCGGACATGCAAAAGGTGCGAATGTTCAAGCCGCAGCGCTTATCAACGGAACAGCCATCCATGGAGAAGATTACGATGACACCTTTGAAGGAGGCCCCATTCACGCAGGTGCAGTTGTGGTGCCAGCCCTTTTGGCAACCACCGAGAAACATCAACTCAGCGGTCAAGATCTATTACTTGGCATGGCTGTAGGCAGTGAGATCATGTGCAGAATGTGTGCAGTGGCACCCAAACTGGTTCACAAAGCTGGCTTTCACCCCACTGCCGTCTTTGGCACGATTGCAGCGGCAGCGGGAGTTGCCAGTGCCTTGAAACTCAGCCCCAAGCAATGGGTCAATGCACTGGGCATAGCCGGAAGCATGGCATCGGGCATCATCGAATACTTAGCAGAAGGCACTTGGACCAAAAGGATGCACCCCGGATGGTCAGCCCAAGCGGGCTACCGAGCAGCGCGCATGGCGCAAGAAGGTTTTACAGGACCAAGAACCTTGTTTGAAGGGGAGCATGGTTTCTTTCATGCCTTTGCCAACTCGGATGCATGTAACTTTCAAAGCATGATGAGTGGCGTGGGTTCTGAGTGGATTTCCTCGGAAATGGCGTTCAAACCCTACGCCTGTGGGACCATGGCGCATCCCTACATTGACTGCGCCAGAGCACTCGTCAAGCAAGGACTTCGAGTTGAAGACATCGACCACATCGTTTGCAACACGGCAGAAGGCATCGTTCACCGCCTGTGGGAGCCGTTGAGTGCCAAGCAAAATCCAGTCAATGGCTATTCAGCTAAATTCAGCATTCCCTTTGCCATTGCCTTGGGAATGATGCGCGATGACGCAGGTCTCAACGACTACGAAGAGGCCATTATTCACGACCCATCCATTCGTGCTTTGGCCAATAAAGTGAGTTACGTGATCGATCCCGAAAACCCCTACCCCAAACAGTTCACGGGACACGTAAAGGTGGTGCTTAAAAACGGAGACACCCAAGTGGCTGAACAAGGCTTTTTCAGAGGTGGAAGAGATGCACCAATGGCCAGCGCTGATTTAGAAAAAAAGTTTCTTGCCAACTGCAAATATGGTCAATGGAGTGACACACAATCGAACTTGGCTCTCTCTTTGATCAAGGGTATTTTCAAAGCACCCCTCGTCAATTTAAATGCACTGGGAGTTTGAGCTATGAAAGAGCCTTCCTCCAAACCCGTGGCTATCGTAACGGGCTCGGCTAAAAATATTGGCCGTGCCATTGCGATTAACCTGGCGCAGTCCGGGGTCAGGGTGATCGTACATGCAAAAACCTCAGCGCACGACTGCGCAGAGACTGTCAAAATGATCGAAGATCTAGGGGGTCATGCTCACGCGGTGCTCTCTGACATCAGTACACCTGAGGGTGCACAACTGTTGATTGATCAATGCATAGCGCATTACGGCCAACTCGATATTTTGATCAACAACGCTGCCATTCGAAAACACACGCCCTTTGAGTCCTTGCACTATTCAGAGTGGCGGGAGGTGACTGCAACCATTTTAGACAGTGCCTACCTTTGCGCGCACGCTGCAGCACCTTTCTTGAAGAAGTCTGCATGTGCGAGTATCGTAAACTTTGGTGGAATGTCTGCCCACACGGGAAGCAAAGAAAGAGCACATGTGTTGGCAGCCAAAATGGGACTCATTGGCCTCACACGAGGTTTGGCAAGTGATTTGGGCGAACATGCTGTCACCGTTAACTGTATTGTGCCGGGGCTGATTGAGACCGAACGGGGCGAGAGTGCGGGAAAGGGACTACCAGAGCATCACCAAAAAAACAAAACCTTGGTGGGTCGAAAAGGACTGCCACAAGAGATCGCAGACTACGTCTTGTTCTTGTGCAGCGACAAAGCCAGGTACGTCACAGGACAAAGCATTCACATCAACGGGGGAGCCTACCTGAGCTAAGCGTGAACGCGCAAAAATCCTCTTCTGGATTGACTTACCATGGCATTGGAGGCAGAACTGGTTTGAGGCCAGTTTCAGCCACCACATCTGCCACCTCTGCACTGGCCAAGAACTCAACCAGTTTTCTCACCTTTTGAAGTTGCTGAGTTTGCGCTCCAATGCCTGCTGAGAAAAAGAAAGACCTCTGAACCTCAGGGGGTAGCTCTCCCACGATTTTGATCCCCTCAAAGGGTTTGAGTTCACTCACCTGTTGAAAACCCAAATCGGTCTCGTTTCTAAGCAATATGGTACCCACTCGCTCACTGAAGATTTTCTTGGCCTTGATGGCCATTTCCTCTTCAATGCCTAACTTTTGGAACAACTCCTCGGACAGATACGTTCCACTTGCACTGGCAGAGTAAGCAATTCTTGGCGCACTCAAGAGAGCATGCTTTAAAGCCTCCACCGTGCTGATGTCCACATCGGGATCGGTTTTGCGAACCGCAGCACCAATATTGGAGACCACCAAATCAACTCTTGAGCCCTCCATGATCAACCCCTGGGTCATGAATTGATCCAAAGCGGAAGACGCCAATATGTAGAGATCAAACTGCTCGCCCTGGCTCAGGCGAGTTGGAATGGAGTCATGGGCCGCTCCAATGGAGGAGCCAAAAAACAAATCCACTTGGGAGATGGTTTTTTGCTCATAAAGAGGTACCAATAACTTCAATGCCTGGGCAAAAGCGCCAGAGGTAATGACTCGCAAATTGCTTGCACAAGTTTCATTCATCTCCAACACCTTGTTCAATCAACGGTGATCTTGGCCGTGGCCACTACTTTTTTCCAGCGGGTTACCTCGGACTGAACCAAGGCTTTGAGTTGCTCAGGAGTACTCGTCTCGACCTCAGCACCCTGGTCTTCAATTTTCTTTTCGTTTTTCTTGTCCTTGAGGACTGCGTTGAGCTCTTTGTTAAGGCGGTCAACAACGGGTTTGGGGGTTTTGGCAGGTGCAAACAGTCCATACCATTGATTCACATTCACATTCGGTACGCCTTGCTCGGCCAAAGTTGGAACCTCAGGCATCACAGAGGAACGCTTTTCGCCAGCGATTCCTATGGCTCTGATCTTGCCTGCTTTGACTTGGGGGTAAGCGGTGAAAAGGCTTGGAAACATGACTTGAGTGGTTCCGCCAATGGTGTCAACAATTGCAGGTGCAGAACCTTTATAGGGGATGTGAACCAAGTCCACTCCGGTGGCCAATTTGAACAATTCCCCAGCCAAATGAGGAGCGGTTCCCTTTCCTGCTGATGCATAGCTCATGGTGCCTGGATTGGCTTTGATCAAAGCAATCAACTCTTTAGGCGTATTTGCTTTAACGTCGTTAGAGACCACCATCAAGGTCGGCGAATTGGCAACCAGGCCGATGGCTTCAAAATCAGCAACAGGGTCGTACTTCAACTTTTGCAGGGCTGGATTGATGCCGTGGGTGGCAATGTAACCAAATAAGATGGTATAGCCATCTGGCTGGGCTCTGGCTACAAACTCAGAGGCGATGGCGCCATTGGCACCTGCTTTGTTATCCACGATCACTGGCTGCCCCAGATCTACGGACATGCTTTGAGCAATGATTCTGGCCATGGCATCATTGGCTCCCCCAGGAGCGGTTGGCACCACAATGGTAATGGCCTTTGATGGAAAGGTTTGCGCAAAAGAACCCGTGGCCAATAATGCCAAAAGCGTTAAAGAAGTGATTTTGTTTTTAAAACCCATCATGATCATTTACTTTCAATTGATTGTTTGTATTCAAATCGACTTTAAAACCCCACAAAGCCAGGTGTGAATCTGCTGAGTGGAACTTCTTTTTTCCCAAGTACTATCTCAATGGCCTTAGCCAATAGCCAGTGAGTATACTTTGAGTATTCGCGAGATAGGTAGGAGTTCAATATGCTCCCTTCAACTGAGCAGAAATAAACATTGAGCCCGCTCAAAGACTCTGGACTTAGTGCTTTCTTAAAATTTGAGTGAACTCGCGAGCAGATTTGAACCTTTCAAGTTCCCACACCGCTTTACAGATGGTGCTAGCAGTACTTTTGCCCAGAACGGGATCCATGAGTTCAATACATTTGTGATCCAACTCCTCTTGGCTCATTGGGTTTAGAGGTGTTCCTCTCACCGCTTGGGTGTATTCACGAAGGGTTTTCCCGTTTTTGAGATGAATCTCGACAATGCCTTGTCGAGTTGGCATTTGTTTGGACAATTCATCACTTGCACTCAATTCAATCAATTCCCTGATCCTTAAAACTTCAGGATCCCTCATTCGCAAGCGATCATGGGCTTTGGCAAAATTCATGTTCCCATCAATCAACATGAGGGCACACAAATGCTGAATACAAATTTCAGGCATCTCACGGTTATTCACAATGGTCAAAGATTCATGGGGAATGATGACTTTGATGTGTGAGATATCTGATAGTTCAAAATTGTGATTTCTAATCAAGATATCCAAGCTATCCAAAGGGGCTTGAATTGGTGAACCTACAGTCCATCGTTTGATACTGGTTTGCATGATTTCATAACGTGTTCCCAAATCCGTTGCAAGCTCCATGATGATAGGATCTTTGCCGTAAGCAACGTAGAAATTGCGCTCACCCGAGAACACATCATCTACTCCTGTGAATCCCAATGAAACCATGATGGCACTTGTGACCCCGTTTCGCGCAGCCATCCCCCCGAAATCAAAGGCTTTTTCAATGTGATCTTTGTCTCTCATCCATGAAGAGACGCCTGAGGCTTGTTGAGCAGCGTAGGACATCAAATAGCGGGCTTGCTCAGAGTTGACACTTGCCAAAGCACCAGCAGCAGCTGCCGCTCCAAAATTAGGCCCAAATGTATGAGAAGAATGACCCTGCACCCTGAAATCATAGGCATGAAGCGATTTTGTCAAGCGACAACAAACGTCGTAGCCCAAAACCATCGCTTTGAGCATATCCAGACCATTGCGCTCGAAGTGCTCAGCACTTGAGAGTACGGCAGCCACAATCCCACAACCAGGATGAGTCAAAGACTCGGCATGTGAGTCATCGGTTTCATCGGCATGGCCAAACATCCCGTTTGCCAAGGCTGCGTGAATGGCAGTTGTTTTAAGGTTCGTTCCCAAAACGGTAGATCCACCAGAAACCTCTCCTTGCGCTTTGACGAAGTCGATGGCTTTTTGACCTGCGAGCATTTGCGAGCCACTGATCATAGAGGCCACGGTGTCCAAAAAATGAAACTTCGCTTTAATTAGCACTTCCTGTGCAAGGTCTTGCTTGAGTGCCTTGGAGATGTAGTCCGACAAAACGGGCATGGGTGAGAGGGTTTGGGACATCGTAAAAATGTATTTCTAATGAGATCAAGCCAAAAGTGACATCAACACACTCGCATCTTCCAACTCATCAAATCGCCAAACCAAATCGACCACCTCTTTGGCTTTTGCTGGCGTGAGATAAAAGGCAGCGTTTCCAAGAAACTTATCAACCAAGGCTTGATCGGACATGGGATTGTCAACCGTGCCAGATGCGTGATCGATGAAAAACTCATCCACCCCAGCATCGTGTTCAATCAAAACCCGAGCCTGATCTCTCCCCAAGGAATCATCTCCAGTGATGCTCACCCTCTCCTTCATACTCAGCACCTTGGGATCATTCGCCCTTGCATCAGAGTACTGCTCAATACCCGCCTTGCCGTCAATGAAAGCCACACAAACGCTGTGATAAATGCTGAACTTCGAATGTAGTCCTGAGGTGGGGGCAACAGTTCCGGTAATGGAGATCACCAAAGGATTGACCCAAACCTCGATTCGCTTGATGCGCTTCGCATCAAGTTCGATGCGTCCACAACGATGAGCTTGAATCATGACATCAATGGCTGGGTGCAGCACCACACCGCAAGCATAAGGCTTGTATCCGTTCCTCTCAATTTCCCACGATTCACCAAGCCCCTCAACCATTCGCTTAGGCTTGGAGTCAACGCTGTAGATTTTTGAAAATCCTCGCTTGCCCTCGACGATTTCATCACTGCTGTTGAATCCATTTTTGGCCAACCTGGCTGCCAAAATCCCATTAGAAGCAGCACGCCCCGCATGAAAGGACTTGCACATGGTGCCACGGTTTTGTTGCATGCCACTCGCTTGGGTTGCACCAATGCCCATGGCATGCACCATTTGGTCTGCACTGAGTCCAATTAATCGACCTACAGCCACGCTTGAGGCAAAATGACCCAAAGTACCTGTCAAATGCCAACCTCCAGCATGGTGAGAGGGTGAGGACTGTCCAACTCGAACGGCTGCCTCAAAGCCGCAAACGTAGGCCAATAAGAATTGCGCTCCAGAGTGTTGACTTCTCTCTGACTCAGACAAAATAGCTGAGAGTGTGGGTGAGCTGGCATGGAGCACCACTCCCCCCATGTGGGTATCGTCAAAGTCCAACAAATGACCCATTTGCCCGTTGACCAAGGCGGCTTGGATGTGACTCAACTTTAATTGCCGACCAATGACAGTGGCCTGCTTTGATACTCCCTCCTCTTTGAGGGTTTCAATCAAAAGGTCCAATGTTTTGTGTTTTGAAGCAGCCAGTGCGCAACCAATCCAGTCCAAAAGGCCCCTTTTCGCGGCATGAATCACACCAGGTGACAATTGATCAAAGTTTGTATCTGTTACGTATTTTGCAAAATCAATGGTGAGGGTTGGACTCCCCTCGGAGCGTACATGCAATCCCAATTAGGGCTCCTTATTCAACAACAATATTGGCACGACGAATGACCTCACTCCAACGTTTGACTTCACTCTCCAGGGTCTCACCCGCCTCTTGGGGGGAGCCTTTGCTGGGCTCCATTTCGTATTGTTTGAGTAGTTGCTGCACGTTGGGGGAGTTGAGCGTCATTTGAGCGCTAGATTGAAGCTTTTTGAGGACATCTGGAGGCAGATTCTTTGGTGCATAGATACCGTACCAGCCCGCAACATCGTAATCTTTGAGTCCCGCCTCTGACATGGCGGGGACATCTGCAAGCGCAGAGGAACGGGTGCTTGAAGTCACCGCCAAGGGCCTCAATCGACCCACTTGAAATTGTTGTCGCAATTCGGAAATGGAGCCAAACATCATCTCCACATCCCCCGCTAGAAGAGCATTCACTGCTGGACCCGCCCCTTTGTAGGGCACATGCACAATGTCAACACCCGCTTGTGCCTTGAACAACTCTGCAGCCAAGTGTATTGCCGATCCAGAGCCAGCAGATGAATAGTTGTACTTACCGGGGTGAGTTTTAACCAAGGTCACCAAATCAGTGATCGATTTAACAGGAAAATCGTTTCTCACAGCCAATACATAAGCCGAACGGCCGATCAAAATTACAGGATCGAGCAACTTGGTGTTGACACCCGCTTTGGGGTATAGGGCTGGAGCAGAGGCAGTTGCGATGTTTCCTAGCAAGAGTGTGTATCCATCAGCGGGTGCGCCAGTCACGGTGGTGATACCAATTGTGCCGCCCGAACCCGGTTTGTTATCCACCAGTACTGGTTGGCCTAGGTTTTTGCCAAAATCAACCGAGAAAAGTCTGGCAATACCGTCAACAGCTCCAGCTGGCGTGAACGGCACCACCAATCTCACAGCGTGATCAGGAAATTCAGCCCTAACGATTGGAACAAAACCAATGAAGAGCAGACAAAGAAGTCTCTTTAGAATTTTTATACGGTACATATCTACTTCATCGCCTTGCCTTGACTCGCCTAGTATCACCCAAACAGAGGCCAAACCCCTCTTTGATGCAGGAGCACATGTGGCTCAATTTGGGTCCAAAGTGCAGGTTTAACACACCCACTTCAAAACAACATAAATAAATCAAATCCGTTCAATTAACATTGACCCTAGCATCCCCAGTGCCTCATTGACCATCAAGCTTGATGTTGGTGGCCTGAATGACCTTTTGGGCCCACACTCGATCTTGCTTGGTAAATACATTGAACGCTTCTTGTGTACTGGTTGCTGGCTCAAATGCTTGCGGAGCCAAGAAATTTTCAATCAGTGATGAATCGTGAACAGCTTTTGTCAAGGCTTGATTCAAAACATCAACGATGGCCATGGGCGTGTGAGCAGGTGCAAAAATACCGACCCAACTTTGTGTTCCAGGGTCGAGTCCGAGTTCACTCAAGGTGGGGACATTGGGCAATTGGGGTAATCGCTTGGGTGTGGTCACAGCAAGGGGTTTCAATTTACCCGACTTGATCAACGGGAGAACGAATCCCAGAGCAATATAGGTGACATCGGACTCTCCTGACAACAAGGCAGGAATGGTTTGAGCTGAGCCTTTGTAGGGAACGTGTGTGATTTCAACTTTGGCTTGATGATCAATCCAACTTAAGTAAATATGGGGATTGCTACCCACACCAAAACTTGCCCAATTGATCGCCCGAGGATTGGCTCTGGCATAACTCACCAAATCACCCATGGTGTCATAAGGGGTTTTTGCTGAAGCGACGATGACTCCAGAAATTCGCACCAAATCGGCAACGGCCACGAAATCTTTGGATGGATCGTAAGGCATCTTGGAGAACATAAAGGGGTTCAAGGACATGCCCTCCCCTGTAGCCAAACAAACGGTATAGCCATCAGGCGCAGCTTTGGCACACGCATCAAAGGCCAAAAAACCACTAGCACCTGGCTTGTTGTCAATCACAAAGGGTTGACCCAACTCAGCTCCTGCTCGTTGGGCTATGTTTCTACCCAATACATCAATGGCTCCACCCGCAGGGTACTGCACGATCAAGTGAATGGGGTGTGTCGGGTAAGACTGCCCCCAAGCAAATGAGGCCAAACTCACGCTGAGCCCAAGCAAGCAAGCTCTAATTTGGATGAATCGCATGAATCAAGGCTCCTGCGAGTCGATCAATATGAATGCCACACGGCAAGGTTGCGTGCCGCGGTTGACCCATGCATGATTAGAGGCTTGCTGCACCACGACGTCCCCAGCTTTGAGGTGAACTTCGCTCTCGTCGAGCAACATATCAATCTCACCAGAGAGGACCAACGCATAGTCAACTGTTCGTGTTCGGTGCATCATGGAGTGGCGAGGAGGCATGCCTCTTTTAGGGGCGTTATCTGCAACCACCTTCATCATGGTGTCCACTGGTAATTTTTCAATCTTCTCTGTCGTGGGCACAAAATCAACAATGCGAAAAAGGGTTCCATTTTTTCCGGGTGAAACGCCAACATGCGTTTTACCCCAATCGGGTCCTTGAGAAAAATTCAAGGGGAACTGCTGGGTGATCCAAACGTCTCCAGCTGGATTGGGTGAGCGCAATGTGCTGAGATCGATTTTGTCATCAAACAAGACCACCGCTTTTCCAGCCTCATTGACTTCTGTCACGACCCTTCTCACTTGAGGAGCACTTTGAGCCCAAGAGCTCACGCATCCCAAGAACAACATCACCAAAAGTGTCAGTAACTGAGCTAGGCTTTTCATGTCATCTCCTCCAAAAAAATCTAAGGTAACTTATGTTTGTATTCATGTCTATGCCGCATACACCAAGACTGAAATAAATAATGACTGTCGTAAACCCTAGGTCAGTCTTAAATGCTTTTAATCACCGGAAGAAGCAAACAACTGGGATGCGTGGGCCCTGTGAATACTCGACACTGGGAGTCAAAGCGCTCAGGAGGACGGTCCGTTGGATCGTTGTGAAGAAACCAACCCGACCCCCTTTGCTCACCGGACTCATTGAGACGCTCAAAATCTTGCCCCTGAACCACGAGTGAGAGTCGGTGACCTTTGTTCAAACACAAGCTAGATGGCCAAATTTCCACCTCCACCTCATAAATCTCACCGGGTGTCAACGGCTCATGGGTATCGTGTGTGTGAAAAGGCCTGTAAGGCAAGCTTTTTTCAAGATCATGTTTTCGCTGAGAAACCCTCAGCCAGCCTTGCGTCACTGGAGAGCGTGGCTCAGTGGCACTGAAGAATGTGATCTCTTGGCCCTTTTCATCAAAAGCTCTCAGTGTCACGAACAAATCCATATCGCTGGTGCTGCTGGAGACAAACAATCGGACTTTGGCTGGGCCAGCAAAAGTGAAATCTTGGGAAAAGGCAGCCGTGTGGAAACTAACTCCTTCAGATAACGAGTGGTATTGTGAAAAGTTCTCAAGAGATGGAACGCTCTCACTGAGTGTTTGATTGGCTGCATTCAGATACAGTGGAGTCCATTTGGTACCCTCAATGGGCCACATTGCACTCTCAACCTTTCGCAATACCGTATCCGATTTGGATCGAATGGCCACCTCAACCTTGGGCTCGTCCTCCCAACCATTTTGGAGATCCTTAAGATAGCGATCAAAAAAACGCTTTTGCAATGCCACATTTTCAGGAGTCAAAAATGTCAAAAAATAAGAACCCGACTGAAGCTTGAGCCACTTTTGCTTAGAAGAGATGTTTAAGTAACCCTCAACCGTTCCTCTAAGGTGCAAACCTAAGCCACCATAGTTGGCTACCACCAAGGCCGGAATGTCGATTTTTTCAAACACTGGGCTTCTCTGTCTGTAGAACTCACCATCGAGTGGATGAGCCAAGATTTGAGCAATGTAGTCAACTCGATTTGCGGCCAACTCAGAGGCAGTGAGTTTTAAGTGACCAGTGTTTCTCTGACCCGTCAAAATGTCGGTGAAAGGTGACTCCGGATTACCGTGCTGATTTCTAAGCACACTTCGATTCCACCAACGCTTGGCAAATCCGCTGCCAAAAATCCCACCTTGTCGGGTTCGATCACGGTAAAAATCTGAAGCCCCTTGCCAAGGCAAAATGGCACTCAGATGTGCAGGCTTAAGGGAGGCAATCATCCACTGCCCTGCTGCATAATAAGAAATACCAAGCAAGCCAATTTTGCCATTTGACCACGGTTGGGTTGCTGCCCACTCAATCACATCGTACAAATCATTGAACTCTGCTGGAGAGTTCACATCGAGCATTCCTGGTGATTTACCGGCACCCCTGGAGTCCACCTTCAAGATCACGTAACCGTCCTGAACCCAAGACTCTGGATCTGGAGTCTCAAAGACCAAGTGTCGCAGGCTAGAGTGCTGAGCGATCTCAGGACAACGCTTGTTCAACTCCTCCCATGCGCCTGGCATGAATTGGCTCAAATGAACATCTTTGCCATAGGGGCCCAAGGTAACCAGCACTGGATAGTGACCCGCAGCCTTGGGCCGAAAAACATTGGCACACAAGCGAGCGCGATCACGAACTGGGATCCAAACATCTTTGTCCATTAAAAAAGGACCCTTTGAGGAGGCAATTTCAAAAGTTTGAAAAGTCATGTCGTGCAATTGGTCAAAGGCTAGAAAAAGAAGGTAAGGTTCGAAGCCCAATAAAGAGCGTGTTGATTTAAACCTTGATTGGAATTCAGTATAGGGTTACCCAAGCTACTTGACACTCAGATATAACACCAATACGCAAGGTCGAATGCACCGCTTGAGCTTGGGCTTTCCAATTGTTAATTGACGCAATTTACAAAGGGAGGGACCCAATGGACAAGTTTGAATGTTTGAAATACATTGATCAGATCAACCATGAGAGTAAACCCTAGGGTATGAAGCATCCAATTCGAACATTAAGAAAAGCATTCTTCGCATGTTGGGTGATTTCACTCGTTTTTATCGCTCATGCACAGACCGAGGAGTTTCCCAAAAAACCAGTTCTCTTCATCAGCGGTCCTGGGCCAGACACAGCCGTTCGCCTACTGGCCACTGAGCTGACTCCACTTTGGAATCAACAAATTGTGGCCCAAACCATTGCCAGCGCAAGCGGAAAAATCGCCTCAGAAACAGTAATCAAAAGTAAGCCTGATGGCTATACGCTTTTAAGCGCAACTTCAAGCCTAGAGTTGGCTCACTTTTTAGGCGTCAATCCAATCAATATCGTCAACGATCTGACTCCTCTTGCAATGATCAACGAATTGCCTTTTATTTTGGTGATACCTAGCTCCAAAAATATACGAACTCTACAAGAGCTGATTACTTTTGCAAAAAACAACCCTGGCAAACTCAACTACGCATCGGGTGGAAACGGCACGTTACCCCATTTGGCGGGTGAAATGCTCAAGCAAAAAGCAAGGATAGAAATCACCCATATCCCCTTCAAAGCTGCAGATCAAGCAGCAGTGGCGCTACTGGGTGGCGAGATAGACATGATGTTCACATCCTATCCTGTCGTTCGAGGATTGGTTGAATCAGGCCAATTGAGAATACTGGGTATTACATCCTCCACACGCTCTGCTTTGCTAAGCCAAGTGCCCACATTGAATGAATTGGGATTTGACAACTTTAATTTTATGAGCTGGACTTGTATTTTTGCGCCAGAAGGTTTGCCGGCAGATCGCTTAAATAAAATCCGAAAAGATATCAATACCGCACTCACAAGCCCAAATCTAAAACAACAATTCCTCAATCTAGGCTTTGAAGTAACGCCAAGCTTACTCCTTGAGCAGCGCGAACTCGCCAAATATTTAAAGGCAGATGCAACTCGCTTATCAGAACTACTTAAACAAAGCGGAGCAAAAATTGATTAATTTAAATCACATCAACTTCTTGATTGAACCATGAACTCTCCCAAACGAGTGGTCACAGGCCACAACTCAAAAGGTCAATCAACGATCCTGTTCAACGACCACGGCGCGCCCCCAAAGGTATTGAATAAAGCAGGCGGACTCGTACTCACAGAGCTTTGGGAGACCAAGGAGACACCAGTCAGCAACAAAGGAGATTTAGAGCAAGCCCGTGATATCCAAAAAATTGAGCCCGATTTTGCTGGATCTTTATTCAGACTCATTGAGTACCCACCGGACGCTATCCGGTTGAAAAATATAGATCCAGCGGCTCACTTTTCTAGCATGGGGGTGGATACGAGTCATGATCCACAAAAGAAACACCCTGGAATGCATAAAACCAATACGGTTGACTATGCTGTGATCGTCAAAGGCGAGATTTACGCGGTTTTGGACGATGCAGAGGTGTTATTGAAACAAGGAGACTGCTTGATCCAGCGTGGCACTCACCACGCTTGGAGCAATCGAAGCAGTGAACCTTGCCTAATCGCATTCGTACTTTTGTCGGCGCATCCAGTTGATTAAAAATATCATCTAAACACCATTTTCCACTTTCATAAAGATGAAATCACAATGAAGATCATTCATTTCAAGAAGCAACCACTCAAAAATCGGGTGATCAATCACAGACAGGGCTCATTTAAATATGTAGAGCTTGGCGAAGGAAACCCAAATGAAATCAATAACTACAACCTACGTTGGGTCTTATCCGAACCTGATTTTTTCTCACCCCGACACCATCACAACTTTGATCAAGTTCGTATTCAAATGAAGGGATCGTTTAAATTCGATGCCGATGGGGAAATGTCACCAGATGATGTTGGATTCTTCCCAGAGGGAACGTTTTATGGACCACAAACATCAGATGCAGATACGATTCAATTGGTCATGCAAATTGGTGGCGCCTCTCAAAATGGCTATCTCAGCGAAGCAAATCGCATCGAAGCGACAAACGAATTATCGCGAAATGGTCAATTCATAAAAGGGAAATACTATCCCAATGACAAGACAGGTGAGAGTGGCAAGGATGCTTTTCAAGCCATATGGGAGTTTTTTTATAAGAAGAAAATGCAGTACCCACCCCAACGTTTTTCACGTCCAATCTTGATGAATCTCAAGGCCATGAATTGGACAAGTGACCCGCAGAGGAGTGGTATCGAACACAAAATTGCTTGGGATTTTGGCCCTCAAACAGTTGGACTTAGGAAGCTACGAATGCAGCCTGAGTCTTCAATTTTATTCAGTGGACCGATTTCCGGTTTCCTAACATCGGGTGAGTGTGTGTTAAATGACAAGCGCACAGTGACTCAGCATGATGTATTTCATCTTGAAAAAGGTGAGTTGTTAAATTGTCATTCAATAGATGTTAGTGAATGGCTCATCTTCATACATCCAGATTTCTCATGAAAATTCAATTCCTTGATCATTCCATGGCTAGCCGAAGGTTCAATGCAAATAATATTCTTTTGATACTTGGGTCCATTCTAATTTCCACTTTTTGCCAAATTACGCACTCTCAAAATTTTGGCAACAAAACCGTTCGACTCATTATTGCTTCTGCTCCCGGAGGTGGAACTGATGCAATCGGAAGACTCCTTGCTGATGCGCTCACAAATACATTAAATCAACAAGTTATTGCAGAGAACAAAGCAGGTGCAAGCGGAATAATTGCGTCTGAGATTCTGACAAAATCGCCAGCAGATGGAAGCACTTTGATGATCATTCAAAACAGCCACGCCATGAATCCAGCTGTTTATAAAAAACTTCCCTATGACACCTTAAAGGATTTCACTCCAATTTCAACCCTGGCAAAAGCCCCGTTGGTGATGGTTTCTAGCAATTCATCGGGAGTTAAAACCATTAAAGAATTAATTGAATTGGGTAAAAGGGATCCCTCAACTTTAAATTTTGCTTCCTCTGAGGCATCGGCGCGATTGGCTATTCAATTGATAAGTAGCTCCATCAAAATGCCAGTGGCCGTTGCGTCCTACAAAGGAACAGGTCCTGCTGTTTTAGATGTGGCCTCTGGTCATGTCAATTACACAATTACAACCATTGCATCTACCCTTTCTCAAAAATCCACAGGCCGTCTAAATTATTTGGTTTTGATGTCAAACCAAAGAAGTAGTCTCTTGCCAGAGGTTCCAAGCATCGCGGAGTCTGGGTATCCAGATCAAGAAGCCACTGGTTGGTGGGGAATCCTGGGGCCTCCCAATATGTCCAAATTGTTGGTGGGCGAGCTCAATCGCAACATCAAGAAAGGCATGAGTTCAAATGAAAACATGTCTCGGCTTAAATTTTTAGCAGTTGAACCGTGGCTCTCTTCTCCTGAAGAATTTGATGAATTCATACATAAAGAAGTCAAAAAGACCTTAATCTTGGCAAAAGAGGCCGGATTAGAATCTGAGTGATTCAACAAGCCCTTGGAAGAGGATATTGGAGTCCCCCTCTCTTCTTGTCTAATGTGGGTGAAGAGATAATTTTTGTACTCGCCAATTCAAAAGTTCAGCCACATAAAGGGTATTTTCTGTGGGACATGCGATTTCATGAATCCATCCAAACTGCTTTAATTGTCGACCACTCTCGCCTAGAACGCCTAAAATTTTTCCATCAAGTGAGAGCTTGTAAATTCGACCAGGATATGCGTCTGCGCTATAGAGCACTTGAGTGGGCCCTGGCGTAATGCAAATGGCCCAAGGTGCTCCCGGTGAATGAGTACCTTTTTTGGCATCGGGATCCTCAGGGTTTCCAATTGCAGGTTTTAAATTGTGATCGAAAGGTACGTCAATCACAATCGATCGCAAATAGTTTCCGTCATTGTCAAAGACCTGAATTCTGC
>CAIKYO010000118.1 GCA_903831655.1 uncultured Burkholderiales bacterium | reverse complement strand
GATGTTGCTTTCACAGATCCAGGATCATTTTTCATGGCATTGTCCAAAGGTGAAAAACTGGTTGCTATTTATGACATCTACCCTCAAAACGTTTTCAATGTGGTCTCACTTAAAAGTCAAAATATTACAAAACCTGCAGACTTGAAGGGCAAGAAAATTGGTGTTTACTCTTTATCGAGTGGCACACTTCAAAATCTGCAAGTGCTCCTGCACCAAGCTGGCTTGAAGGAATCCGATGTGAGCATTGTGGTGACGGGTTTACTCAATTTTGCACCTCTGATGCAAGGTCAAGTGGATGCAACCGCTGCAACGGATACGGGCCTTTTGGTGGGTAAAGCCAAAGGGTTGGGAGAGGTCAATGTGATGGAGATCAAGGATCACATCAATATTTCTAGTGACATCTTTGTCGTGACACAAGACACCTTCAATCAAAAAAAGGAACTTTTAAAACGCTTCTTGCTCGCCTTTAAGGAAAGCGCTCAGTGGATGATCTCTAAGCCAGAGGAGGCGGCTCAGCTGGCCACAAAAGTGGCTTTGGATGGGCAAAACCCCACCACAAACCTTGAAGTCATTAAACTTCGCAACCTCTCCAGTGTTTCTACTCTGACCCAAGCTCAGGGACTGGGGCACTTTGATATTACTCAATTTCAAAAAGCCGCTGATATTTACAAAGCAATGGGAATCATTGATCGAGACATCAAAGCCTCTCAGGTCATGTCTACAGAATTGTTGCCACCCAAATGAAAAATAAAAGTACAAGCGCATTGAATCAAAAAGTTGTCTTGGTCACTGGAGCCTCCAGAGGCATTGGAGCGAGTATTGCCATGGGGTTTGCAAAGGAGGGCGCTCATGTTGTGGTGAACTACTTAAAAAGCGAATCACTCGCAAATGATGTCGTCAATGGCTGTCAAACCTATGGCTCAGATGCTTTGGCATATCAGGCCGATGTAGGGGATCTTCAAGCCTGCCGCAAGATGATTGAGCACACGGTCCAAGAGTTTGGGCAGATTGACGTCGTGGTCAACAATGCCTTTGCTCCCTATACATTTGATCCCGATTTGAGAAAACCTTTTTGGGAAATGTCCATGGACTCATTTCAATCGCAGTGGTCGGGTTCTTTTGGAGCGATGTACAACACAACTCAAGCGGTTCTACCTTATTTCCGCGCGCAAGGCGGAGGTTCAATTGTGAGTATCGCAAGCAATTTGGTTCACCGCCCAGCGGTTCCCTATCATGACTACATCAGCGCCAAGGCAGCCATGATCTCGCTAACCAAAACACTTGGCGTTGAGTTGGCGACTCTTGGGGTCAGAGTCAATGCAGTTTGCCCTGGCTGGGTATACCCAACCGATTCCAGTCGTTCAAGTAAAGAGTTGGATAGACATGCGCTTCAAGTTCAAACCCCAATGGGCAGATTGGCCACGCCACAAGACATCGTTGGCCCAGTATTGTTTTTGGCCAGCGAGTGGAGTTCTTTCATGACTGGACAGGTACTATATGTGGACGGTGGATACACCATGCCCAACGCATGATCCAATCCCATACAGGAGAGTCTTGACAAGAAGCCCAGAGTTTTATTGAGGATGATTAAGCTTTGAGCAAGTTAACAGCGGCTCTGAGCGCAAGCAAATAACTGTCAATTCCAAAGCCACAAATTTGTCCCTTTGCAATGGAGGCAATGACCGAGTGATGTCGAAACTCTTCGCGGGCATGGATATTGGACATGTGAACTTCAAAAATTGGACATTTTAAGATGGCCAAAGCATCGCGGATGGCATAGCTGTAGTGCGTCCAAGCACCCGCATTGATAAGAACCGCTGAGACACCATCATCAAAAGCTTGATGAATTTTCATGCACATCTCACCCTCGATGTTGGTTTGGTAGTTCTCAAGCTCTACACCTAGGGTGGACGCCAGATCCGTTAAAGCCGTGTTGATCTGCTCCAAAGACTCTTTCCCGTAATGGGTGGGGTCTCGTTTGCCAAACATGTTGAGATTGACGCCATTTAAAACAAGGATTTTCATGTGAGGGGTTTGGTTGAATGAGGAGGGGTTGACTCAGTAGCCCAGATGCACTGGGGTTGATCTCAGGGTATTTTTAAATTATAAAGTCGATTTGACTGGGCTCTAGGAACTTAAGAGTTCACTGTCATCACGGGTCATGAAAAGCCACATCCGCTCCAAGATTCCCCCGGACCATGTTGCACGGTCTTTGGCTGCTTGCTCTGACTCAAAGGTTTGAACATGGGCATGACCAGCGCTCATGACAGCCAACTCAACTCTTGCCGCATCCTCTAAAAACCATGAAAGTGCAGTCGCTTTCTCAAGACTATCTGCCACTGTCACAGCTCCATTGATGCTTACCACTATTGCGTTTTGATGACCTAGGGTCTGAGCAACTTGGCTTGCAGAGAGTTCGTTTCTAATCAATCCTGTAACAGACCAATGTGGAACCTTGGGGTAGAAGTAAGAGCCAAACCCATGTCTAGCCTGGGGAGTGAGTCCCATTGCAGCTAGCGCCAAGACTTGGGGTGGAAAGGTTCTACAAATACCTTTGACGTCTGCTCTCATGGCATAAATGGATTGGTGCATTCGAACCTCACCCAACACACCCTCTGGAAGGGGGTCATGAATGTTGACCACTGTGCCCTGATCGGTTGCTGAGATCAGTCCCATTGGCTTGGGCGCGCAAACCAGTAAATGGTCTGCGTCCAATCTCAGGCTGCAGTGCCCAAAAGCGCCTACCAATCCAGCTCGAGCCAAAGCTCTGGCAGACATTCTGACTTTTCTCTCTTGACTGGGACTGGCTTCAGGTAGAGCCTTGGGAGGTGCGCTCAAAGTCAAACCTTCAACTCATCTAAGTGAGCAGCATCACCAGCCTCATCAGCGGAGAATCGATCACCAAAATCGAAAAAATCGTCGTGCTGAAAACCATTTTGGTAGTGTTGAATTTCCCACCAGTTGTGATCCAAGTCTTCCATGTAAAAGGAGTAAACGCCATGCATTTCTTGTTGTTTTAGCACTTGACGGATTTTGTATTTTTCTTGATTGGCAAGAGCATTTGCATGAGCTTGGTCAACCTCTTCACGGGTAGCGACATCAATTCCCCAGTGATTTAAAAGGCTGGTTGGGTGCACCAAGTCGCCCACTTCAACACAGACAACATGAAAGCGCATCCCCAAGCGAATGGCCATCGCAGGTTTACCGTGACGAACCACTTCAAGACCTAAAAACTCTTCGTAAAACCTTCTGGACTCCTTCAAACTAAAGCACTCCAAGGTGCCGTGACTGATGCAATAGGGTTTGATGATTGAGTTTCTCTCGGGTGGTAAAACCGTACAGTTCTCGGGTAGCATTTTGAGTCTCCTTTATCTTTTAAACAGGGTGATCGTGGGCAAGTCTATCTTTATCGGCCAGGCTCAAAAATGAGTCGGCATAAAAGTCAGTGTCTTTGAGGTGGCATTTTTGAATGAAATCTGCTCTGGCAGCTTCAACCATCAAGGGTGTTCCGCACGCATAGACCTCAAAACCTAAAAGATTGGGGTGGTCATCCATCACTGCTTGGTGCACAAACCCAGTTCGTCCACTCCACAGGTCCTCATCCAAAGGCTCACTGACAACGGGAATGAAGTCTATGTTCAAGTGATCACGTGCCCAGTGACGAGCAGTCTGCATGTCGTACAAGTCATGAGGTCTTCTGCCACCCCAATACAAATGGATCGGGCGATGGATTTGCCGCTCTAGGGTGTAATTCAAAATGGATTTAATTGGCGCAAAACCTGTGCCAGATGCCAGTAAGATGATGGGCTTTTCGCTGTTTTCTCGAAGGTAAAAATTACCCAAGGGCATCTCGATGTGAACAATGTCTCGGGCCTTCATGGCTGAAAAAACATGGTCAGTAAAGGTTCCACCTGGCATATGGCGAATGTGGAGTTCGAGTTGGCGAACACCCTCAGCTCGAGGCACATTTGCAATGGAGTAGCTTCTTCTTTGCCCGTCCTTCAAAAGGATATCCAAGAACTGACCGGCCCTAAAATGCATGGGCTCATTGGCCGGCAATCCAAGGGTCAAAATCCTTACATCTGGAGTCGCATCCTTGATCTCAAGTACACGAGAGGGTAGCTTTTTGGGAGCATTGCCATGATCAGGATCGATTTCTTCAATCTGAACGTTTAGATCGCTCAAGGGGCGTGCGCAACAAAGCAATGCAAAACCCTCATCTCTCTCGGCTTGACTCAAGTATTTGATGTGTGCATCCCCATGATCAATTTGACCGTTCAAGATGCGTCCCTTGCAGCTCAGACACATTCCAGAGCGACAGCTAAAGGGGATCAAGTAACCCGCTCCTAAACCTGCTTTGAGAAGCTCTTGATGGGGCGCACATTCAAATGAATGACCAGATGGGGATAGTTTGACCTTGAAATTCATGATGGGTTTGAATGCTGCTGTATGGTGTTGTGACAGCCTTTTGAAATCAATTCTTAAGGGTTTTCTCAGGTCAATATAGCACCAATGGCAGAGGATTTCATCAGTTTAAACACTAAAATCCAAAGGACTGCGATCCGTTCGCAAATTGCACATCAACTCCATTCAAATTTGAAAGTTTTTTTTAACATGATGACACCTGCTGAAAGAGAACAAGCCGCTGATATTTTGATTGAGGCAGAAAAAAATGCCAAGCAAGCCACTTTGTTGTCTGACACTTTTCCCCATATCAAGATTGAAGATTCATATGCCATTTCCTCGATTGTGGCGCAACGAAAAATCAAAGCTGGGGCTAAGTTGATTGGTCATAAAGTAGGCTTGACCTCAAAGGCGATGCAAGCATCCTCCAAGATCGACGAGCCTGATTACGGGCACCTCTTGGACAACATGATGATCGCAGAAGGCGCAAAAGTCGATCACAAGCGTTTTTGTAAACCCCGAGTTGAAGTCGAGTTGGCCTTTGTGTTGGGTAAGCCCTTAAAGGGACCTGGAATAGGCTTGGTTGATGTGCTTAGAGCCACTGATTATGTGGTTCCTGCGCTTGAAATTGTGGATGCTCGTTTGGTGGATCAGCGCAAGATTTTCGATACCGTAGCCGATAACGGAGCTGCGGCAGGCTTGGTTTTGGGAGGCCGCCCTGTGAAACCGATGGATGTCGATTTGAGATGGGTTAGTGCGTTGATGTACCGAAACTCAGACATAGAAGAGACGGGTGTTGCCGCTGGTGTATTGGGTCATCCTGCTCTAGGTGTCGCATGGCTTGCGAACAAACTTGGACAACACGGTGTGACGCTTGAAGCGGGTCATGTGATTTTGGCGGGGTCCTTTACCCGTGTTGTTTTCGCTCAGAAGGGCGATACCCTATTTGGTGATTTTGGTCCTTTGGGTAGCGTTTGCGTTCAATTTGTTTAATAAACAAAGCTATCCCCAATTCTTAAACTCATGAGCACTCAAGAGCACAAATCCAATTGCGTGCAAGACATTGCTGCTACTGATTTAAGCTTCAAAGTTGCATTTTATTTCTGGCTGAAGCTGGGTTTCATCAGCTTTGGGGGTCCAGCGGGTCAAATCGCCATCATGCACCAAGAATTGGTGGAGAAAAGGCGCTGGATTTCTGAGGAACGCTTTCTTCATGCCTTGAATTTTTGCATGATGTTACCGGGTCCAGAAGCTCAACAATTGGCAACTTATCTCGGCTGGTTGATGTTCAAAACCAAAGGAGCTCTTGTTGCGGGCATCCTATTTATATTGCCTTCATTTTTCATTTTGCTTGGACTCTCGACCGCCTACATGATTTGGGGGGAGATGAATTGGATACAGGGTGTCTTGTTTGGTCTAAAGCCCTGCATCACTGCTGTTGTCATTACATCTGCTTACCGAATTGGTCTTAAAACCTTAACCCATGGTTTTTTCATCTCAATTGCTCTTTTTGCATTTATCGGATTGGCTGTATTCTCGTTGCCGTTTCCTTTTGTCATTTTTGTTGCAGCATTGTCTGGCTTGATCGCTAGCCGCATTCAACCCCAATTGTTCAATAAATTGAGTCCTGAACACTCAAGTGCAACGCAGGACTCCACAAAATCTCTCTTAGATATGAGAGCTGAAACTGAAAACGAACACATGGTGTTCTCAAAAGCTAAATGTACCCAAACCTTCATTTACGGGCTCCTTTTTTGGCTCTTTCCAATCGCCTTTCTATATTTATGCGTTGGTTGGGATCACACCCTCACTCAAATGTCTTGGTTTTTCACAAAAGCATCCCTTTTGACATTTGGCGGTGCTTATTCAGTCTTACCCTACGTTTATCAAGGTGCGATTGAAGGCCATAGCTGGCTTACACCTGCTCAAATGATGGATGGAATGGCTTTGGGTGAAACCACACCGGGTCCTTTGATCATGGTGGTGACCTTCGTGGGCTTTGTAGGTGGATATGTCAAAGCATATTTGGGGGGTGGGGCTCAAATATTGTCCGGTG
>CAIKYO010000117.1 GCA_903831655.1 uncultured Burkholderiales bacterium | reverse complement strand
CCGGCGATTCAGATTGGTGTTTTGATTGATGAAACAGCTGGCACAGTCACTCGCATGAACTGGCGACAAGTATTTGAATAACTGCAAGTTGGATTCAAAATCTGGATTTAGTCTTTTAGAGTTAATGGCTGTGGTTTTACTCATTGCCATGGTTGCGATGATGACTATGCCTTTGTTACAAGAACAAATCGCCGCTCGAGAAATTGAGACTATTGCCAGAAGGTTTATTGCTCATGCCCACTTTGCTCGTCAGCAGGCCTTACATTTGGGTCAACCCGTCTACCTTGCGCCTATTTCTAGCGATCGGTGGGAAGCGGGTTGGGTGGTTAAAAGTGGCTGCATCGGAAAGTCGGCCAAACCGGATTGCATTGAAAAGCCCTGGTTTTCGCAGGGAAGTATTGACCCCGTTTACTTTAAGGGTGGAGGCAAGCAATTTATCGACCCCAATTCGGGCAAGAAGGGCATTCTGTTTAATGCTGCTGGTGCGGCAAAAACGGCTCAAGGCGGGTTTGTGGCCAATCGATTGATCCTGGGTCACAGCAGGGCTCCCGACTTGGAGCGCCAAATGATTTTGGGAAGTGGAGGGCGCTGGCGAATCTGTGACCCTGCTAGAGATGCAAAGCGCTGCCATTGAATGGTTTAATAGACCCTATGTACAGCGCAGTTGACCACCAGTTCATGAGCGAGGCAATAGCCGAGGCTCAAAAAGCACTTTATTTATCGAACCCTAATCCTAGAGTGGGTTGTGTCATTGTTAAAGATGGCAAAGTGATTGGTAAGGGCTTTACTCAGAAGGTAGGCAGCGCTCATGCTGAGGTGCAAGCCCTAGCGAACGCTAAATCACTCGGAAATGATCCTACGGGATCAACCATCTATGTCACGCTGGAACCCTGCAGTCATACCGGGCGAACCCCTCCGTGCGTTGATGCATTGATTGCTGCGAAACCTGCAGCCGTATTCGTGGCGATGTCCGATCCTAATCCCTTGGTTGCTGGTAAAGGCTTAGAACGCCTATCTACAGCAGGAATCAAAGTGCACAGCGGACTAATGGAAGCAGAAGCACGGTCATTAAATCCAGGATTTATTTCACGAATGACGCGTAGCCTACCTTGGGTGCGCTTAAAAATCGCTGCAAGCTTAGATGGCAAAACAGCTTTACCTGATGGCCGCAGTCAGTGGATCACTGGACCGCTAGCGAGAGCGGATGGCCATCATTGGCGTGCGCAAGCTTGTGCCATTGTGACTGGTGTAGGCACTGTTAAAGAAGATGATCCCACTCTGAATGTGCGAGATGTTCAAACTGAGCGTCAGCCTTGGCGCATCATCGTTGACTACAAATTAGAAACGCCGCCGGCAGCGAAGATTCTCAACAACATTGAGCAATCAGGCGTCATCATCGTTTGCGCCAGTTTGGGCAGCTCTGAAATGCAACAAAAAGCGCAAGCGTTTACTGAGCGCGGTATAGAAGTTATTGCTATGGCTAACCCATCTGGCAAAGTTGATCTGCCAAAGCTATTCACGTATTTAGCTAAAGAGTGTGAGATGAATGAGATTCATATTGAGTCAGGCTTTAAGCTTAATGGTTCTTTGCTCAGAGAAAACTGTGTAGATGAGTTACTACTCTACTACGCCCCATTCTTAATGGGTGATGGTATTGGTATGGCCAATGTTTCGCCCCTAAATTCCCTGAATGACAAAGAACAGTGGAAAGTCAT
>CAIKYO010000116.1 GCA_903831655.1 uncultured Burkholderiales bacterium | reverse complement strand
GCACATCAATTTGATGTCTTCAGGCAATGGTATAGCTTTGATTTTGTTGGCAATTTCGGGATGCTTGGTGCAAAAAATTCGAGTTTCTTGGCCCTCGCAAATCAAGTCTATTCCACGCATGACTCGGTGGTTTTGAATAAATGCTTTGTTTCTCCACTCTGCAATGTGGGTGTGGATTTGCAAGGTTTGTCCGTAACTAGCGGGTTGCACAAAGCGATTGTGGATTTCCAGCAGGGGAGTTCCAATGATGCCCGTTGTTTTTTCAAGCTCCCTCCAAGGGGGTAAGCCACAGTTGCGAAAGAAATTTTCCGACGATGCATCCATCCATCTCGAGTAATTGGGATAGAACACGATGCCTGCTGGATCACAATCACCAAAAGAGACTGTGAATTCGTAGATGATGGTTTTAGGTGCTGTCATTGGATTATCAATAAATATTGAACAAAACGGATTGAGTAATCATTCTCCATTAATTTACAGCGAGGCGCAAAAAAAACTCAAGTTTTTTGTCCCCTACAGGAAATGGAGACCTTGGAAAAACCCCCCTTTTATTTGCTTCTCACCCAAGGGGTTTGGGTCCCTTTGAGTTGAAATCATTATCTTTCAACTCTTTGCACCTGTTCTTTGGGGGGTATGCACATGCGATTGAGACTCAAGGACTGTGGTCTTTGCATTGGTTTTACTACCTTTTATCTCCAGGAGAGGGACCTTATTCGAAGTTGGTTGAGTCAGCAAAATATCGGCACATTCGTTGCCGATTGTGCTTGCCAGCGGTTGACTCTAGGGTCGGCGTTGTGCTGGGTTTCAGTGCTGGTCTTGAGCCTCTCGTCTGGTGAGTTGGGTGTAGAAGAGCTCTCTACACTTTTATTGATCTTTTCACTCTTGGTGTTGAGATTTAGGGACATGGTGAAGCGTGGCTTAAAGGGGTATCCGCTACCCAATTTGTTGCGATCTGATTTAAACCTTAAAAGCGCTCGCACTCGGGTTCACTCACAGCCAGGAATCAACTATTTTTTGGGTTACACAAGCGATCAAGCCGAGGGTGTTTGGATTGCCCAAGAGGAGATGATGCGGCATTTTTTGATTGCTGGCATGACTGGCGTGGGAAAGACCGTGGCTTCTAACTTGTTGATGGCTCAGCAAATGGCCAAAGGAGGTGGTCTCCTGTGGGTGGACGGTAAGCTTGATCCTCAAAACATGAGTCACTTCTTTCAGATGGCCAAATGGTTAGGGCGTGAGAGCGAAGTGAGAATCATCAACCCAGCCAATCCTAAGCTGTCAAATACCTACAACTTTGTGCTTTACGGAAGCGCTGATGAGGTTGCATCTCGAATCCTCACGACTTTTGGTGCTGCCATTTCTAGCGCGGGTGCGGATTATTACAAACAAGCTGCTAATCAGGGGTTGATTTGCATACTGGCTGTACTCAAATGGCTCAATCTATCCTACAACTGCATGGACTTGGCCATTTTGCTCAGTCACACCAAGGCTTTAGAAGATTTAAATAAAAAGGTTCAATCGCATGGCAACCTAGGTCCAGAGGCCAGTGCGTTTGCTTTGTTTTTGGAGTCTTGTAGTGACACCAGTCGCAAGTCTCAACATCCTCAGCTCGATGGCAAAAAGTTGAGGGATCTTTTTGGTGGCGTGGCTGGTCGGTTGTTTGTTTTTGGTAGCGGAACGTGTGGGGAAATCACGGGCTCATACACGCCTGATATCAATTTATTTGATTCCATTTGTGCCAAAGAGTTGATTTACTGCGCATTGCCCTCCATGGGTCAACATGTCTCGGCGCAAAACTTTGGCAAGATGCTCACAGGTGACTTGCGCAGTGCCATAGCCAAGGTGCAAGCTTTGCCTTTGGATGCGAGGCCCAACCCACCCTTTATGGTGTGGCTTGATGAGGTGGCCAGCTATGCCAGTGCTCAGGCGTTGGCCGCACCCTTCCAACAAGCCAGAAGCGCTGGTTTGAGCATTGGGGTGGGTTTTCAAGAGCACGCCAGTATGCAGGAATTGGGCCCCTCGTTTTTAGGTACGATCATGGGCAACACCTTTAGCAAAATTTTTTTCAAACCTGCAGAGCTCAACACTGCTACTGTTTGGTCAAAAATGCTGGGCACGCAAAAGTCCATAGAGTCAAGATCGACTCGATCGCTTGTGAAGTCTCGTGAACCCAAACCCTTTGCGTGGATGCCAACTGAGCGAGTGCTCCACTCGCTCACGGAAT
>CAIKYO010000115.1 GCA_903831655.1 uncultured Burkholderiales bacterium | reverse complement strand
CATCATACTTAATTACTTGGGATTAGATTGATACTACTAATGTCCTCTTTTTGTCGGTCAATCACATTGCTATCTTTCTATGAAAAAATTAGACTTTCAAAAATTATCTTCCAGCATCATTAAAAGTGTTTGGCTTGGATTTTTACTCTCGTCATTTGTTCAATTCAATTGCAATTCGCAAACAGTTTATTCAACAAAGTCTTTTTTAGAGGAAGCTAGAAAAATAACATTTCAGGATTTTTTCACATTCCCAATAGGTCCTAGAGGAGTCGAATTTTCAAAAAAAATGACGCCACTCGTTGGGAAAACCGTTCTGATCGAAGGTTACATGGTTAGATCGGATGCACTGCATAAGGGGCAATTTTTGTTGACTCCTACTCCAATAGAAATCAACGAGGAAGATGACGGTCCAGCCAATGATTTGCCAGTTCATGCGATTTTGGTGAAGTTGGATGCAAATCAATCTGATTATGTTGTTGCTCAAAGAGACGGACTTCTGAGAATTGAGGGGCAACTACAACTGGGTCGTCAAGAAGAGGAGAGCGGGCAAGTCTCTTGGATTCGAATCATCATGTCTCCTCAATCGGTCAATATCCTCTCTGCAGGTTTTCAAGAGAGCTTGCCTCCCATTCCTGGCTCCTAGTCGGATGGTTTTGGTGTTTCCGCAATCAAGAAATATCCATTTGATCAACATTCATTTTTATTTAGATACATCATCATGAAACAAATCTCTAAACACTTTGCACTCTCCTTGAGTTTGATCACGCTAATGGGTCATGCATGGGCTGCCCCTACTGTCACACGATTGACCCCTCCGAGTGAGCTTTTTTCAAGTGGGCAGGCTGGACCAGTCATTGCTCGCTTTTTGCCCGGACAGCTTTTTGATTTGCAAGCCACTGTAGTTCCTGACGATGCTGGCAAGAGCATATCTGCTGTTGAGTTCTCAGTGGATCACAAGACTGTTAAAAAAGCAGTGAGTTTGAGAGATTGCAGTTCTGGATGTTTACCTCAGGTTGCCAAAAATGCCACCATTGCATCTTTGCGGGCTTTTAATTTAAGTGCCCCAGGTGTACACACACTAACCGTAACAGCTAAACAAAGTGATGGTCAAACTGTCACTTCGGATGGGAATTTTGAAATTATTCCCTTCAGCGTTGGCGGTCAAAAGGTGAAAAATATCATCATCATGTTGGGTGATGGAATGGGTGCTGCACACCGCACTGCTGCTCGCATTGTAGGAGGAGGTTATGCTCAGGGTAAGGTCGTAACTCCATTGAGCATGGATTCTTTTCCTGTTACCGGTATGGTGAAGACCTCCTCGCTGAACTCAATCATTACCGATTCCGCTCCTGGAATGTCCTCATACGTTTCTGGCAATAAAAACAACAACAATGAAGAGGGTGTTTTTCCTGACGATACGCTTGACTTCTTTGATAATCCTCGCATTGAATATTTGAGCGAATACTTACATAGAACGCAAGGTAAAGCGCTTGGCGTTGTGACCACAGCGGATGTATTTGATGCTACTCCAGCTGCCAATGCAGTGCACACGAGCAATAGAGGCGCTGGGACAGGTATTGTGGATCAGTTTTTAGATGATCGCGATCTATCCGGTCTGACCGTTCTTATGGGAGGCGGCAGGAAATGGTTTTTGCCCTCAACTGTGCCTGGTTCAGCGCGCAGTGACAAGAGTGACTATGTTTTTTCCGAAAAAGATCCTCACTCAGCCATGATTGCTTCTGCATGGGGGGCTAAAAGCGGGAAACTAGACGCTTCGCGCGATTTGATAGCAGACTTTCAAGCAGCTGGTTTTGCTTATGTACCCACTCGAAGTGCGATGCAAAGTATTGATCTAGCGCACTCCGATCGCTTATTGGGTTTGTTTGCGTTTTCGAACATGAATGTTGCCTTGGACAAGATTGATGGCCGTCGAAACAATGGCAAAGCGGGCTCAACAAAAGTAGTTGATGATTTTGGTTTGCCTGATCAACCCATGTTAGACGAAATGACCGACATGGCTTTGGCAGTTCTCAATAAAAAGAAAAATGGTTTTGTCTTGATGGTTGAGGGTGCTTCCATTGACAAACAGGCCCACAACATGGATACCGAGCGCTGGATTTTGGATACCATTGAATTCGATAAAGCCGTGGCAAAAGCCAAGGAATATGCTCAAAAGCACAAAGACACATTGGTGATTGTGACAGCAGATCACGAATGCTCTGGTGCTGCTTTGATTGGTGGATCAATGGTCTCGGATACACAATTGATTGAGTTGGGTAAGGCTGCTGGTGTGAGTAATTTGAGAGACAAAGTCGTTGGAATTTATGACAAAGCTGGTTTTCCCAAGTACACGATGGCAAATGATGGTTATCCTCAAGAGACCAATATAGACAAAAGACTTTTGGTTGGATATGGAGCCAATGCCGATCGTTATGAGGATTGGAGAACCAACGAACAACCCATTCAAGACTCACAACAGCCCTTTGTTAAGCAATCTCCTTTGAATGCGTACCCTGCGGACGCAACCAAGCGTGATATCGACTCAAAGTATGCTGTAACAGGTCAAGTGCCAGGAAATGATGCCGTTCACACCGCCACAGACATCCCCCTTTCAGCTTTCGGCCCTGGCGCCTGGAGTTTTACAGGTGTGATGGACAATACAGATGTGTTTTTTAAACTAGCGCAATCCGCTGTTCGAGGTATTGTCATACCTTTTGGACTAAGGTGATTTTTTAGTATTGTGGCTGCTCGTCTACGGATTTGTTGGGATGGGTCTCAATTAACACTTCCAATGGGTTTGATATAGACATTGAGCCTCTATCGCAGTCGTTGGGGTTGATGGTGAGGATTCTCCCCGTCAACCCTTTTTTCTTATAAAAAGAGACTTTCAAAGAAGCTTGGGGCAGGGCTTTCTAATTGATACTTAAGATTTAACAGGGGCCAAGCGTTACAATTGAGCTTATTTAGTTTCAAATACCATCATGAAATACGCAAAGTTTGCAATATTTTTCTCCGCTTTGACCTGGCTTGCCTTGAGCAATGCGCAAGCTCAAAACGCGCCATCCTCTGAAGATGCGACCACGATTGCATCTTCAAAAGACAAGGATTCCACATCTTCTAAAAGCTTTTTTAACAGCGATGAGTGGTTTTTTTCTTGGGGGTACAACAAAACGCACTATTCAAATTCGAATATCAACGTCAGCCAGCCCAATTTAGGCAATAACTTTACTGTCAACGGCGTACAAGGTCATGATGAGTTCACTCACCTTGTTTGTTGCAGTCCAGATAATCTAAGACTGGGTCGATATTTAGATGACAGCAAAAAATTGGCTCTTGACTTGAGTTTAGATCACACCAAATTTACAAGTACTGTTGGACAGGTCGCCTTTGTATCCGGTAAGAACAGTGGGGGTGTGGGCAATCAAGTTTTGTCTTCAGATTATTTTTCCTACATGCTGCACAACGGCCTGAATCACATCATGGTTAACTTGGATTACCGCAAGCCTTTGCTAGGTGGCATGGATGAGACTTCGAGTCTTTCATTCATTGGTAAGCTCGGAACTGGTATTGCAGTTGTTCATCCTTACAGCGTCATTGATGGCAATGAGTATGTGATGGGCAAGAAAACGCTCACAGATGCTCTTGGATTCAATAACGGCTGGTGGCGAATAGTTGGCACATCTACAGGGGTAGAGCTAGGTTTGAGGTACGTGTTCATGAAACCTTTTTATCTTGAGTGGACCAATAAACAAATTTTCACCAACATGAGCAATGTTCCGGTTTATCAGGGAAGTGCTTCACAAAATCTACGTTCTAACGAAATCATCTTCAGCGTAGGCTACTCATTCGGTGGCAAGCCTTAAGATCACTCTTGCCGTTAGGTTATCGGATTGAATGATAGCTTGCGGTGAAGTGCGATAGATTTGGTTGTATCCGATGGCACCCCATTGACGATTCAGCATGTTCAGTGCGTCGTTCGATAGGGTGATATTCTTAACAAGCTCGCTTTTGTTTTTGATATTAATCGACACCTGAACGAATGCTATCGCCATTCGTTCAGGTGTTTGTCTATCGCTGATTCAGAGCTTCAAAGCAATTTAAAAATATTTTGAACTTCCAAATGAACTGGGAAGTTTCAAGCCGTGGTCATTGTGCACTGGGAACCCCAACCACTGTCGATCAATTGCAGATAAAGCCAGGATTTGAGAATCGGGCCAAATTGCCAACTACCCCCCAAAGATCATCAGCTTTGATAGGCTTTTAGGGCAAGCAAACTTTGGTACCGAGAAGGAATTAAAGCTGGCTGATCGCTCACTTGGGGTGTGACTTGAGCTTCTAATTGGGTCAAAAAAGCTTCAGTTGTTGGATCGCTCGTTGATGTGGGGTTGTAGCTGAGTCCAGCCCTTTGATAAATGGGTAGATCAGCTGTCGTTCCTTGGAGGTCTTTTAACTGGTTTTGGATGGGATAGTTGACATCCACATTGAATTTTTGAGAAAGAACTTGACTTCTCTGTGGAGCCCTTTCTGTCGCAATTGGGCTGTACAGAGAGACTTTGGGTCCGATTGCGTTAAGTGCCATGTTTTGAAATCTCTGTGTAACTGCGAATGGTTGAATTTTAAAAAGTAAATTTAAAAATACAAGACCGACTTAGATCCTCAAACCTTATTTGAGATAACTTTGGAGAGAAGAGGTGCATTACTTTGATTAATAATTAATTTATTTGTATTCTTATTTAATAAGAAATAGTATTTTTTTACTATAAATTTATTTAATTTAATAATTACAGCAAATTGAAAAACTTTAGAGTAATTCGATGTAATCGGTAGTAACAATGATGCTTCTGAGGAATTGTCTCAATTGTTGGAGAGGCACTTCCCAGTCAGAAGGTTTTGATTGCCTAAAAATTTTTGTATTGGGATACCAAATGGAGCTTTCACTCAAATGGTGCCATCTCCAATCAGCGTTGAATTTGAGCATTAACAGGGTTTGTTTACCCATTGCTCCCGCCAAGTGAGCAACTGAAGTGTCAACGGTAATGATGAGGTCAAGTTGAGAGATCAAAGCTGCTGTTTGTTCAAAATCAGTCAATTCTTCAGTGAAATCAATCAATGAGGGGCCGCCCCATTTTTCACTCATGAGAGATGCGAACTCACTTTGTGGGATAAATCCTTTTTGAAGCGTGAAAAAGCAAGCATCGAATTCTTTTAAAAAATGAAGACTCAGCAGCTGCAGATTTCTCTTCTTATTGGCTTCCCAAGTTTCTTCCTGTTCCTTACGGTAGCCAGAACTCCAAACCAATCCAACTCTTGGCTTTTGAAAAATGCTAGTTTTTACTCTCCAATCCTCAACAGTGCGCTCGCTAGGGTGAATGTAGGGTCTAGAGTCGATAGAAAAGGGATTGCTAATACCCAAAGCCAAAGGCAAACTCATCAGTGGGATGTGAAAGTCAGATTCAAAAACTTCTTGTCCAGAACCTATTACTTTAATATTGGGCAGAGATGATTGAATTAAACTGACCAAATCCTTTTGAACTTCAACGATTAAGGATGCATTTTTAAGGGCAGGGTGCTTACAGAACCTAATAAACTGTAGAGTGTCTCCAAACCCTTGCTCGGCATAGATCAATAGGGTTTTGTTATTTAGGGGCGTTTGCCCAAGCCATAGATCAGAAGCAAAGCTCCTTTGCTTTTGCTGATAAAAAGATTCATTTTGTTTCCAACGCCATTCGTACTCAAGAAAGCCATTTTTATAGTCATCTACTAACAGTAAGCAATGGCTTAAGTTCCAATGGGACTGAATGTGTTCAGAATCAATGATCAAAGCCAACCGATAGCTATCAATTGCTTTTTGCGGATTTGAAAGTTCAAAATAGCTTACGCCTAGATTAAAAAATGAAGAACATTGACTGGGTTCAATCGCAATCGACTGAAGGTATCTTTTAACAGCTTGTGCGTGATTTCCAACTTGGTTAGAGATAACGCCTAGGTTGTATGCGACTTCGTGAGAAAGTGGATTGAGGTGTGCAGCGCGATACAAGAACTTTTTAGAAAGTTCAACATTTTTTTGATTGAAATAGGCAATGCCTAAATTGTAGTTAGATGCAAAATTTGAGGGATTGATGTGGCAAGTGGTTTGAAAATAATGAATTGCCTTCTCAATATCACCCAATAAGTTTGAAACAAAGCCTAAATTAAGATTTGACTTTTCGTGCGTAGCATCGACGTGCAATGAGTTTTCAAAATAAGCTCTTGAGCGTAGATGATTAGAACTCTGGAGGTAACAAAAACCAATCTTATATAGGAGTTCTGACGCAGCGGGTTCAATCAGCAACGCTTTTTTAAAGTAGTTTAAAGCGTGTTGATATGAACTAGAAGAAAAGTATTTGTCACCATGCTCAATCAGTTCAAGAAAAGAGGCGACATTGTCTTTAACCATATTAGGCCAAATGTTGTTAGTTTGAAAGCATAGACTCTAGCTCAATCGTGTCATGGCAAAAACTTCGAATTCCCTGTGACAATTTATCGTTCGCCATTTCATTTGAATTCATAGCCAATCGAAATTCTGATTCATTGAATGTGATTTCTTTGATGTCCATTGAATCACACATTTCGGGGGATAAAGCTCTAGGCAAGGGTAGAGTCGTTCGCTTAAGTTCTTCTAAAAGTTCAGGGCTGATGGTTAATAAATCACAGCCTGATAAGTGCTGAATTTGAGATATGTTGCGAAAGCTGGCTCCCATAATTTCTGTCTTAAATTTAAACTTCTTAAAATAAAAGTATATTTCTTGAACGGAGCGAACCCCTGGATCGTTTAAGCCTTCAAAACCACCTTCTTGCCAACGTGCTCCGAATGCTTGTTTGTACCAATCATAGATTCTGCCAACAAAAGGAGAAATTAATCTTACATTTGCCTGTGCACAAGCAATTGCCTGGTGTATTGAAAAAAGTAAAGTTAAATTGCAATTGATCCCTTCTGATTGAAGCACTCTGGCGGCTTGAATACCTTCCCAAGTCGCAGCAATTTTGATCAAAATCTTTTCCCGGTCTATCCCAACATCTTCATAGAGCGCAATGATTCTTTTACCTCGGTGTATCGTCTCTTCTGTGTTAAAACTAGCTCTTGCATCAACTTCTGTTGATACTCTTCCGGGTATGCGTTTTAAAATTTCAGAACCGAAATAAACAATCAGATGATCTAGTTTTTCGCTCGTTGTCAAAGTAGGGCTTGTGAGCTTGCTGCTCTTGAGTATGTAGGCATATTCTGGATTCTTGATGGCCTTGAGTATTAAACTTGGATTGGTCGTTGCTTCTTGTGGGGTAAGGGATACGATCTTATTAAAGTCCCCCGTGTCAACGACAATTTTGGTGTATTGTGAAAGTGCATCAAATTGGTTCATGGGAATTTAATTTAAGTATTTAGATTTTTTCATTACATGTTTCAATTATGCCAATACGGAATTGGTATGGGTAAAAATTGTTGAGTTTTATATCAGAAACTGGTTATTTCATTCTGACAGTGTTTCATTTGTCTTGAGCAAAGTTTTCGCTTGAATTGAGGGGAAGATAATTTAAAAAATAATTGCTTCTGGATCTTGATTTTGATAAATTGACTTAAAAGCATGATATCTTCATGATTTAAAACCTTAAGGATGCAATATGGGGCTGTTCGATGTATTTAAAAGTGAACCCTTGAAGCTTACTCCCCGCTTGACTTTGGCGGTTAGTCTACTTTTTATGATGGCAGCTGATGGTGGAATCGAGGAAGAGGAAATAGGGCAATTGCAATCCGTTTTGGGCGATGATGCCGATCTTATTGATATGGCGATTAAGTACGTTCAATCCCATACCTTCGATCAGTATTTAGCCGAGGCTCCAGGTATATTGTCAGTTGATCAAAAAACTTGTTTAATGATCAATGTTTGTGACTCGTTATTGGCAGATGGAGTAGCCGCTGAAGCGGAGCAAACTATGTTTCATCAAATGCTGGGAGCAATGGGAATTTCGCAAGATGATTTCAGAACTCACTTTCAGACCATTGCCCTCAAGAACAATCGCCAAATATTTAATTAAAAAATAGGCAACTTTTAAGGGGTTATGGCAGTTTCCAATTTAAACTTTTGAAAAATTTTCTGCGCAATTTTCGCATTCAGAGCTACCGGGTGGGGTGACCCCAAGACCTTGAGATAAGTAGCATTTGGGAATCGAAGTTTAAATTCCAAAACCACATCGCTTGTACAGATGATGGATTGCTCACCGTATATTAAGAAGAGAATTCCTTTGAATTTATCTATTAAGTGATGGAAGTGCATTCCAATTAAATCGGATTTGTAGGGCAAATCGAAATGCTCGTTTTTTTGGACATCCATTAAAACTTCTGGAGCGACTTTGAGTGTTTGGGCCAACTCTTGAAGACTGATGTGTGAGTTGCGAATAGGCTTAGAGAGTTCTAAAATTGAAAACCATTTCAGCGTCAGTGCAATGTCGTTCAAGCAAATGCCCTTGATGTAAGCCCCAAACTCCTGTAACAAATAAAAGATTAACAATCCTCCCATGCTAGTGCCCAGCATATAGATATTGATTGTCTTAGAGTTGTGTTTTGCTTTTTCCTG
>CAIKYO010000114.1 GCA_903831655.1 uncultured Burkholderiales bacterium | reverse complement strand
GCCAATCTCTTTGATGAGCCATTCACAAAATGCGCTCTCTGTCATTTGAGCGAGTTCACCCTTGAGTCCTTTGATGCTCACGCACTGGAAATAAGTCCCCTCACAAGGCAAAAGCTCAAAGCGAGTGCGCTCAAGACCTGCCCTGAAGTGGTCCCGTTTTTGACGGTAGAACTCGGGTAGTCCAAGGTAAGTTTGAGGGTCTTGCATATAGCGGGCCAAGCCGTGTTGCATGGGGGTGTTGACCGTGAAGACGTTGAATTGGTGGACTTTTCTAAATTCGTGCGTCAAGGCCTTCGGGGCCACTGCATAGGCGATTTTCCAGCCCGTCACGTGAAAGGTTTTTCCAAAGCTTGAGATCACAAAAGCCCTTTTAGCCAATTGGGGAACCGAGCTCACGCTCAGGTGCACCAAAGGTGCGTAGACCATGTGTTCATAGACCTCATCGCTGATGAGAAAAATCCCTGTGGGCTCCAAGAGGTCGGAGAGTTTTTGTAGATCCTCTTGGGTCCACGTTGTGCCACTGGGGTTGTGGGGAGAGTTCACAATGATGGCGCGTGTTTTGGAGGTGATGGCTTGTTTTAGGCGATCAAAGTTGATCCTGAAGGTGCCTGGCTCCAAGGCAACGGGAATGGCCACTCCGCCCGCGAGTTCAATGTTGGGTACATAGCTGTCGTAGCAAGGTTCGAGCACAATCACCTCGTCTCCCGCTCTGACCAGACACAATACGGCACTCAAAATCGCCTGTGTGGCACCCGCAGTCACCGTGATTTCATGCGCAGGATCGTAGGATTTCCCGTAGAGATGTTGGATTTTGTCAGCGATGACCTGTCGCAACTCCAAGGCCCCAAGCATGGGCGGGTATTGGTTCAATCCCTCCTTCATGGCTTGGCTCACATGATCAATGAGTTTGGTGTCAGCATTGAAGTCGGGAAAGCCTTGTCCCAAATTAACAGCTTTGTGCTCCTGCGCCAAAGCGGACATGACGGTGAAGATGGTGGTGCCCACCTTTGGGAGTTTGGACTCAAGGGTAAGAGCGGACTCAACTGAGTTTGGTGTCGTGTTTATCATCAGAGACTTCAGGTGTGGTGAGCGTTGGAGAGGGATTTATAACGCTTTGGCCAATGCTTTTTGAATCAAATCTGGCGTGAGCGTTGGGCCCAAGAGGGCTGCAAAATCAATCACAAATTGCCTCAAATAGCTCCCACGCCTGAAAGCCACTTTGGTCACGTTTTTGCCAAAGAGGTCTCCTGCGGGTCTGATCACCAAGTCGTGATCCATGGCGCCTTGAATGGACATCTCCGCCACAATGCCCACTCCCATGCCGATGCGCACATAGGTTTTGATCACATCGGAGTCAATGGCTTCAAGGGCAATGATGGGGGTCAACTTTTTGAGTTCAAAGGCGGTATCGATCTTTTGACGACCGGTGAAACTCGGGTGATAGGTCACCAGTGGATATTGGCTCAAATCCTTCAAGGTGATGGGCTTGGTTTGAGTGGCCAAAGGGTGCTTTTTGGGAAGCACCAAGCAGTGCACCCATTCGTAGCAGGCGAGTGTCACCAAATTGGGATAGTCAGCCAAGGACTCTGTGGCGATGGCAATGTCGGCTTGCTCATCCAAGACCATTTGCGCCGCTTGTTTGGGGGTTCCTTGGTGCAAGCTGATGTTGACTTTGGGGTAGCCGTCCCTTAGCTGGGTGAGGATGCTTGGGAGAACATAGCGCGCTTGAGTGTGGGTGGTTGCAATGCTCAGGGTGCCTGAGTCATTGGAGGAGAATTGGTCCCCGATTTTCTTCAAATTGTTCAGCTCAGAGAGTATCACTTCAATGCTTTTTAAGACATGGTGACCGGGTTGTGTGATGCTTTTGAGCCGTTTGCCGTGTCTGGCGAATATCTCAACGCCCAACTCCGCTTCCAATTCCAAAATGGCTTTGGAGACCCCAGGTTGAGAGGTGTGAAGTGCCTTGGCGACCTCGGTGAGGTTCATGTTGCGTTTGGCAGCTTCATGGACAAATTTAAACTGATGAAGATTCATGGTGTTTTCATTGTATCGGCTACAAGGGAAGGGAAAAAGCCCTCGCAAGCCTCTTGGTCTTCTTTGTTATGATCCATTTTTTGATGCAAGGACTCATGACAATGTGGATCTTGATCTTTGTGAGTTCCCTCATGGGTCAAACCCAAACCTTGGGACCCTATGGGCACTACTTAACCCAATCGGAGTGTGCCCAAGTCGGGCAAAGCATGGCCATGAGCATGCCCAAAGGATACCAGTGGATTTGTACCCGAGGGTAAAGAACTCGTGAAGCTTTGTTCAATCAATCAACCATTCAAAAACTAGTTTCTGATTATGAGTCAATCCAAACCGCACCCCCAAGGAAATCCAGTCACTTGGTTTGAGATTTATGTTGATGACTTGGCACGTGCAAAGCTCTTTTATGAGTCTCTCTTTGAGTGCACACTCAATCCGCTTTCAACTGATGGCAGTTTTGAGGCCTTGAGTTTCGAGGGCAAGATGCCCCAAACAGGAGCCATGGGGGCCTTGATGCACCACCCCTTGCGTGGCGCCAGCGCAGGGGGAACTGTTGTGTATTTTCATGTGGAAGATTGTGGTGAACTGGTCTCCCGAGTCAAGGGTTTGGGTGGCCAGGTTTTGAGAGATAGATGGTCCATTGGAGCCGATGGCTTCATCGCATTGGTCTCAGACACCGAGGGCAACACGATTGGGCTTCACTCGTTCAAATGATCTCCCTTGGGCCTGTGGGCCAAGAAGCACTTACGCTTGCAAGGCAATTTGAGCCAAGAGTTCGATGACTTGAGGGAATTCGCCCGCTGAGGGCAGGCGCTTCAAAGTGAGCTTGGGGTGCCTGGCTTGAACCTCGGCGCACAAAAGAGGCAGGTCCTCTCTGGCATGACGTCCCACACCTAAAAAGAGAGGAAACAAGGTGAGATCGGTGCAGCCCAATTGAACCAATTCATCAACACAACTCAACAGTGACGGTTCAGTCAGCTCCAAGTAGGCACAACGGACCATGGTGCCAGGGTGATCGAGTTCAATCTTTTTTGCAATGGCTTTGATGGGCTCATGCCAAAGGGGATCTCTGGAGCCGTGCGCAAAAAGAATGATTGAATTCATGGGGTTAAGTGAAATAGTTCAGGTAAAGTCAAGGTAAGCCATGGGATCCATGATACCAAGAGTGTGCCCACAAAAATGGCAAATGCCGCAGGAATGACACTTTTAATAACCAAGGGCAGGGGTTGCTTGAAGACGGCACTGGCAAAGTACACGTTCATGCCAGCGGGTGGGCACAAGAAGCCAATTTCCAAGTTAGCCAGAAAAATGATGCCAAAGTGAACCGGCTCAATGCCGTAACTTTGTGCCAAGGGAAGCAGCAATGGGACCAAGACCACGATGGCTGCGTAAATCTCCATCATGGCTCCTGCAAAGAGCAAAAAGAAATTCAAAGCCAAGAGAAAGAGGTATTTGTTGTGCGTGATCGATTGAACCCAATCGATGGCCAAGTCCGGTACGCCTTGATCGATCAAGTAGTTGGTGATCCCAAGTGCCATGCCCATGATCAACATCACACCGCCTATGATTTGTGCAGTTTGAGACAAGCATTCAAAAAGCTTTTTTGGGGAGAGTTCTTTGTGGGCAAAGGTTTGGGTCAAGATCGCATATATGGCAGTGAGGGCTGCACTCTCCATGGGGGTGGTCAGACCACTTGCCAAAAAACCAATTGCAACCACTGGAGCCAACGCCTCCCACTTGGCGCTCCAAAGCGCTTGCCAAGCGCTACTTGCACTCTTGTCTTGCAATGGGACTGGAGTTTGTGGGTGAGAGGGTGAGGGGTCCAATGTGGGACTTGTGCGGGGCCCTTTGCTCAGAAAACCACCAAACACAATCAATGAGATCACCACGACCAAGGCCGGTAGGAGGCCCGCTACAAACATGGTGTTGATAGGGACTCGAGCCATGATGGCGTACATGATGAGAGGCACAGAAGGTGGGAGAAGCACTCCCAGCGCGCTGGCACTGGTCACAAGCCCTATACCTTTTGATTCAGGGTAGCCATCCTTTTTGAGGAGGGGGAGCAAGAGCCCACCCAAAGCCAAAATGGTGACACCTGAGCCCCCAGTCAAAGCAGTAAAGCAACTGCAAAGCACGCTCACCGCAAGCACGGTTGCATAGCGTCCTTCTCCAAAGAGCTTTACAAACACCAAGCTCAGTCGTTCAGACGCTTTAGTGCTTGCGAAGACCAATCCGGCCAATGTGAATAGGGGCAATGCTGGAAGAGAGGGGTTGACGGTGATTTGGTAATGCGAGAGTGAGAGTGATGCGAGAGGTAGTGTGTCGCTTGAGAGAAGAGTCAACGCCAAGCCGCCCATCACCACAAAAATGGGAGCTCCCAAGAGGAGCAATAGCACCAACGCAAGAGGGTAGATTTGTGTGGGCAAGAACTCCCACAAATCTAAGGCAAAGGGCAACGAGAAGCCCATCAACACCACGCATGGGGCAAGCCAAAGGTGCCACCTTGGTGAGTTGAGTTGGAGGTCCAAGTTTCTCTTTTGTGCTTTGGGCTGCAAGAGAGCGGGTCCCATGCTGAGTCCCAAGCCAATAAATCCCAGTGGCATGAAGCCCTGAACCCAAGCCAACTCAATGCCATAGGCCAAAACGTGAGAGTTGCTCCAGTCTGAAGCGATCATGGACACACTGGCGTAGGCGAGGAGCCCGCAAATGAAGGTGCTGCTAAAAAATACAAACCAGCGCGTCCAAGCGCGGTTTTGGGCCCAAGTGCCAAATGCGCCACCGTGTCCTAGGCTTGCCACATTGCCACTCCGTTGGGCTGCCAATGCACCCATCATGGACATCACAAGTCCCAAGTGCTGGACCAAAACGGGAGCATTTTGAATGCCCTGTCCTTGAATGGGGCGCAAGAGCACTTCGATCAATGGGATGATCGCCATCAAGGCCAAACTGGCGCTTGCAAGTATTTTGTCACCCATCAAGAGGGGTTTGATCCAAGGCATTTTTGAGCTAAAGCAATAGAGAGTTCAGAGGGTGCCGCAGGGCTTTGGCGCCTATTTGGCCTTGGCTTTGTTGGCTCGGTAGCTGTTCAAGCTCGTCATCACTTCATCAAACGTGTCAGGAGGGACCAAAGTGCCGCGAATTTTAGGATAGAGCTTTTCTGCAAGTTGACTCCATTCTTTTAAATCTTCAGCGGAGGGCTCGTTGACTTGGAGTCCACGTTTTTTCATGGCGGCCACAGCCTCTTCCACTTCCTTGCGGGCCTCAAGTCTGATGTTATTGCCTGATTTTTCGCTCTGAGTGCGTAGGGCCTCTTGCACCTCTGGGGTTTGATCATCCCAAAACTTTTTGGTCACCACAACTGCTCCCACAATGGGGGCCCAGTTGATGTCGAGCATGTTGGGCGCAGAGGTGTAAATTTGTGTGGCCAATGCGAAGTAGGGGGTGGAGGGAACCACGCTGATCATGCCCGTTTGGATCGAGGGCAAGATGTCTGTCGGCTCCAAAGGAACTGGGGTGTAGCCCAGGCTTTTCATGATTTCTTGCTGAGCGGGCTCAGAGCCCCAAGCAAAGAACTTCATGTGCTTGTAGTCATCGGGTTTGCTGGCGCGCTCTTTGGAGAAAAAACGCACCCAACCGGCGTCTCCCCAAGCCAAAACCACAAAACCTTTATCAGAGAACTTTTTCTCCATGCTGGTGCGCATTTTCTCTCTCACATAATCCACCTCTTCCCAATTTTTAAAGAGAAGGGGCATGGACTGGAGGGCTGCTACAGAGGGTTCAATTTCAGACAAGCCCACAACAGACAGCAACGCGCCTTGGAGCTGACCGATGCGCATTCTTTTGACGATTTCTGACTCTCCGCCTTGACTCCCATCGGCGTAGATCAGCAGTTTGGCCGAGCCACTTTGTGCTTTTTTCCAAACCTCTCCAATGTTGGTGAGCTCTCTTTGGTAAAGAGAGTTTTTGGGCACCAAGGAGCCGATTTTGAGTTGTTTGTCAGCTGCCTGAGACCACGCTGAAATCCAAAATAAAAACAAACATGCAAGCAGTTTTAAAAATGACTGTAAGCCGCTGGTGTTGAATCTGTGCATCGCCTGTGGGGTGGTTGAAGGGTGTGAGGGAATAAAAATGAGCGAAGGGTCATCTGCACTTGCAAAGAGTGCCAAATTAGTTCGTTGCATTTTAATGAACGTATTGTGAAAGTTTTATGAAAAGCCTGATTGATCAGGCTTTAAAAAAGATCGTCGAGTTGTGCGAGCAACCACTTGGCCCGTGCGGACATGATTTGGCTGGTGAGGTCGTGGTGGGTCTTGCCAAATTCCAAGGTCTGATTCAAGAGAGACTCAAACTGAGTTTTGTCACCCATGGGCAAAGCGTAACTCTCGGCTTTGCTGACCCAAGGCCCAGAGTCTTGACCCTTTGCGAGTGCGATGGCTTGGTCAAAGTAATTCAAAGCTTTGGCTTTGCTCCCTCCTGGGCGAGCCATCTCCAGTGCACCTAGAAGACTGGCCAAAGAGCCATTGCCAAATTGTGCGTTGCTCTGGTAGGCCAATTGGGCCAATGTCATGACTTGAGGAAAGTCAGCCACGACCTCGGGCTCATCGGTGGACAAAGAGATTCGCGCTGCCCATGATGCCGCGCTCCAATACGCAAGTCCGACCAATCGGGGGTCAAGCTTCAAGGCTGGGTTCGGTCCCAAAGTGGCTGCTTTAGAACTTTTGGCTCCAACTTGATGGGCGTTGATCAAAGCCTCAGTGAGTCCAGGTTGATTGAGTTCCAAAGCTTTCATGCCATGCGCTTGGGCCCGGGCATACATTCTTTTCGCGCGTTCTCTCAATTGATTAGATTTTTCGGCGTCAGTGCTTTGTAATTCATCTGCCACTTGGGCAATAAAGGCGTAGGCGTATTGGGTAAGTCCGGAGGTAACAGACTGTGCCAATGCGATGTGGTCTGGCTCACTTTTAAGGGTTGCCTCTGAGAGCTTGAGGTAGAACGCGCTCGCATCGTGGGCCAAGCCAACGTCGTCCTCGCTGGAGAGGCCCTCAGAGGAGAGTTGATTGGCGAGTTGGTGATTGACCAAGCCTTGAAAGGAGCAAGCGCTCAAACAAAGACAAGTCAAGATCAACGTTAAATTTCTTCTCATGAGGTTGAGCAACAAAAAGTGGGGAGTCACACAATAACCGATTATTGTTTCAATACCAGCCAACCAAAGGCTGCCAACGAGACCAAGGTGTAGATGATGCCTGGTGTGGCCGCGGCGACCCAAGGAATCCATTGGTTCAAGTTGCCAATGTAGCCAAAGACATTGTTCATCAAAAAGAAGCTAATGCCAATCATGACACCGGCAAAGACCAAGGTGGCGATGTTGCCACTCCTGAAATGCAAGTATGCAAAGGGCAAGGCCAAGACGACCATCACCAAGCAGCTGATGGGGTAAAAGACTTTTTTCCAAAACTCAATTTCGTAGCGCTGAGCGGCCTGGGCGTTGGCCTCCAAGTGTTGGATGTATTGAAAAAGGTCCAAGGTGCTCATACGCTCAGGCTTTAAGAGTGCGACCGCAACCATCTCGGGCTTGATGGTGGTGGGCCAGCGCAAAGTGCTCAGGTGCGAGCGTTTGACGGGTTTGAGATCGCCATCCCCATCAGCGTTGAATTCATCTCTGGAGACCTCCCGCATGTTCCATGCGTCGTCGTCGGGTATGAAGTCCGCACTTTGAGCCTCTGTAAGACTCATCAATCGTCCTTGGTTATTGAACTCGTAGACTTTGACGCCCTTCATTTGTCCCTCTGGGGTGAGGTTGGTGACATTCACCGCTTGGTGTGTGAAGGCTTGTTTTTCATTGAGCCAGGCTCCTGTTTGACCCGTGGAGACTTGCCCAAAGTACTTGGACTTCAAGAGCTCGGCTTGTCGATCACAAAAGGGTGCCAAATAGTCACCAATGACAAACGTCAAGACGACGAAAAAAAGGCCCAGCCACATCAACACTTTGAGAGCTCTAACGGGATCCAAGCCACTGGTTCTGAGGATGGTGAATTCGGAGCTTTGAGCCAGTCTGGCCATCACATAGATGGTTCCAATCAGCACGGCAATGGGCATCAATTCGTAAATGTGGCTGGGAACGATCAGCGCCACATAGGTGAGTGCGTGGGGAACCAAGTAAATTTTGTTGGTATCGATCCCTCCTTGCAGGCTCAACCCCAAGCCTTTGCCGACCCATTGGAGTTCATCGATCAAATCAAAGAAGAAAAAGAGTCCTAAAAACCCCGTGATCACAAAGCCCACGGCTGTGGCAACTTCGCCGTAGATGATGCGTTGGAGTGTTTTCATGCGGTCAACTCAGGCTTGTCTCAGGGTTTGGGGGGGGTGTTGGTTTTGACTTGGTATTGAGCTTTGATGAGGTCGGCAAAGGCCAGGAAGCGACCTGTGTTGAACTCCCATGTAAAGCCAATGTGACGGGTCCAAAGGATAAAGGCCGCTAAAAGCGCCAACCCCAAGTGCAAAGGGATCATCAGTTCAAAAAATCCAAGTCTGCCCTGTTCAATCCAAGTTTGCCCCAGGTTGACCATGTTCTCATAGACGATGAACACAAAGAGTGCAGTCAGGGTGTGGCGTCCCTTGGCCGCTCTGGAGTTGACTTGGGCCAAGGCCAAAGCAATGAGCATCAAATTGAAGGCTGCAAAGCCCATCCCCAGACGCCAACTGAGCTCACCCAAATGGTTTTTGGTGGGCTCAGTGATCAAGGTCCAAGTGGGGGTTGTGCGGGCAATTGGGGGATTTTTAGCAAATGCGTCGTTGTCAATGCGGGTTGAGTATTCTTCAAATTCACTCATTTTCATGGAGCGATCTGTGTTGGAGATCTCAAGTCGTTGACCGTTAAAGAGCATCAAAAAACGTTGATCGTTGATCTTCTCCACATGTCCCGTCCTAGCGGATGTGATGGTTTGGCGATCGCGCTCATTGGCGACCATGAAGACGTTTTTTCCCTCTTTGTCTTGAGCCAGGTCTTTTTCAATGAAGAAGACTTTTTGACCGTTGGCTGACTCTTGAAATTGTCCAGGAGCTACGCGCTCGAGGTCACCTCTTTTTTCAAATCGATCTTTGAGGTCTTGGGTTTGTTGGTAAGACCAAGGCCAAACCCAAATAGACAATGCCATGATCAGCACCAAAATGGGCCAAGCGAATGACAAAAGTGGGCGCACAAAATCAATCAAGCGAGAGCCCCCGGTGAGCCAGATGATCATCTCGCTGTCACGGTAGATGCGTGAGAGGGTTGAGACGGTTGCAATGAAGAGGCTCATCGTTAAAATGGTGTGTAAGTCACCCAGCATGGCGTAGCCCAGCACCAAACTCACCTCAGAGGGGTTAACATAGCCCCTTGAGGCTTGCCCCAATGTCTTGATGAGCATCATGGTGAGCACGATGGTGACCAAAACCACCACGGTGGCACCAAAACTCTTGGCAAGCTCTTGACGAAGCGAAGATTGAAATAACATTGGCTATTGGCTAAACAACTTGAACAACATGAATTTTGAACTTAAACCACTCGCTCTAGAACAACTCTCGAAATTAAAAACCGATTCACTCGTGATTTTAGTGAGCAACACGTTAAGTGCTTCACTCGCTCACGCACCAACGAGCGGAAACCCATTGTCCGCTTTGATTGCTCAATCACTGAAGACCCAACAACTCGAGAGCAAAGCGGGTAAAACTTTGTTGCTTTGGAACGCCTTGGGCCTGAGTGCTAACCCTCTCATTTTGGCTCACACCGCTGATACCACCCCAAAGGACGTGCGCCAAGCTCTCTCAAGTGCTTTGCAGCAACTCAAAGGCGCACACGCACAGTGCAAACACCTCACAGTGTACCTCCCCGAGGTGGGAGACCAAAAAATGCAAACGGCGCTGCAAACTCTGGCGGACTCGAGTTACGTTTATACCACCACCAAACCCAGTGCCAAGCCGAGTGCTTTGATGAAAATCACCGTTTGTGTACCTCCCGTTGCTGCCAAGAGTGCTGAGGCCATTCATTTAGATCAAGCCTTCAAGGAAGGTGTTGCTCGTGTAGAGGGCATGGCGTTCGCAAAGGAGTGGGGCAATCGCCCAGCCAATCACGCTACGCCAACCTTGTTGGCCAAAGCGGCTCAAACCCTTGCCAAATATCCTCGCCTGAGTGTCCAAGTCTTGGGTCCCAAGGAGGTTGCCAGATTGGGCATGGGCTCATTCATGTCCGTTGCCCAAGGCTCAGATGAGCCACTTCGCTTCATTGTGATGCAGTACTCTGGTGCTCCCAAGCCAGAGGCTCCTGTGGTTTTGGTGGGCAAGGGCATTACCTTTGATACTGGAGGCATCTCACTCAAGCCCGGCGCTGGCATGGATGAGATGAAGTTTGACATGTGCGGAGCAGCTAGCGTGCTCGGTGTCTTCAAGTCACTTGGACAATTGCAACCCCGCATCAATGTGGTTGGGTTGGTGCCCGCATGCGAGAACATGCCCAGTGGTCGTGCGGTCAAGCCAGGAGACGTGGTCACAAGCATGAGTGGTCAAACGATTGAGAATTTGAACACCGACGCCGAGGGGCGTTTGATTTTGTGCGATGCCTTGACCTATGCCGAACGCTTCAAGCCACGTGTTGTGATTGACATTGCGACACTCACAGGTGCTTGCATCATTGCCTTGGGTCACCTCAGAAGCGGCATGTATGCCAACAACGACCGATTGGCACAAGATTTATTGGACAGTGGTGAGAGGAGCTTGGATCCTTGTTGGCGCATGCCCTTGGATGAGGAGTACGCAGAGGGCTTGAAGTCAAACTTTGCGGACACGGCCAATGTGGCCGACCGCTCGGCAGGTTCAGTGACGGCAGCTAAATTTCTGCAGCGTTTTGTGGGACAACACCACTGGGCTCACTTGGACATTGCGGGCTCCGCTTGGAAGAGTGGGGGGGCTGCCAAGGGCGCAACGGCTAGACCCGTTCCTTTGCTGCTTTCATATTTGCTCAACGAAGCTCAGGACGTTCACCGTTATCAGAGCCCCTCAGCCGCAAAAGCGCCTCGCAAGAGTACGGCTCTAAAGAAGAGTGCACCAAAATCAACTCGCAAGGCACGCGTTAAGGCATGACTGAAGTCGCCTTTCATTTCAACGCGCCCGATAAGCTCAATTACGCGTGCCGATTTCTTAGAAAGGCATTTAAAGCTGGAGCCAAAGTGATGGTCTACGGGGAGTCCAGTGTTTTGCACGAGCTTGATGTGGCGCTTTGGTCATTGTCGCCCACCGATTTCGTGGCTCATTGTTTGAACGACGCACCCACGCACGTGCTCTCTCGCTCTCCGATCGTATTGAGCGCCGATGTGAGCTCCATCTCGGGCATGCCTCACCACGATGTGCTACTCAATCTGGGAGAAGAGATTCCAAATGGATTTGAGAAGTTCGAGCGAGTCATCGAATTGGTGACTGTCAATGAGGCCGATCGCGAGCGTGCCCGCATGCGTTGGAAGACCTATGCCAGCAAGGGCTACTCACTCATTCGACATGATCTTGGAGCAAAGTCCGCATGAGTGGCAATCCCTTGAAGGACAAACAAGCTGAGTTTGACGATCGGCAAAGCCATCTCAAAGCGCAAAATGATCTGCTTGCTTTGAAAATGCTGCATGAGCCTGAATTCATGAAGCGAGTGCCTGTTCTCTCTCCCGTTCGCGAGCAGGATTTAGAGCGTGAAGGCTCTATCCATTCAGCGGAGCCAGCGCTCCCTGATGAGCTACATTTTTCTCTGGCCTCGGTGCAAGGAAGACAAGTTAATGACATGGAGGTCAATTCTCCTGGTCAGGATTTGGAGGTCTCGGGTTTCAATGATTCAGCTGTGCACGCTTTGAGTGCAGAGGTTTTGGTGCGCGTGCGTGATCATTTGGATTCGCTGTTGCCTGACTTGATTGCCTCTACCCTCGAGGAGGTTCTTAGAGATTGGGCGCGCCATAAAAAATAATCCAACTTCACAACTTTGCCCACCTAAATCTGCTTAAACTTCAGATGTCCTGCACTTTTTGAGGCAAAGGATTACTAAAAGGGGTCAGTATTCATGCGTTGGCTACGTTTTACCAAAGATCAACACACTTCCTTCGGTGTGGTCCACGATGAAGGTCGAGTTCAAAAAGCCTTGGGCGATCCTTTTAACGGTTACCAGTTAGAGCCGCTCTTCTACGACATCGCAGACGTCAAGATCGAGTTGCCCTTTCAAGCGAAGACTTTTTATTGTGCGGGTATGAATTACTCATCCCACATCAAAGCGGTTGCAAAAAGAACTGGCACCAAGCCTGAATTGCCCAAGCAAGCCGATATTGGCTATAGAGCCAACAATGCTTTGATTGCGACGGGGGAAGAAGTGGTGATGCCAGCAGATTCCAAGGTCATTCAATACGAGGGTGAATTGGTCGTGGTCATTGGACGAAAAGCCAAAAACTTGAGTCCATCTGAGGCTTTGAGTTGTGTGCTGGGTTACACCATTGGAAACGACGTCAGCGAGCGCAATTGGCAAAAATCGGATCGTACGTTTTGGCGAAGTAAAAACACGGACACCTTCAAGCCCATGGGGCCATGGATTGAGACCGAATTTGATTTATCAAAAGCCAAAACTCGTGTGCGCGTGAACGGGGAACTCAGTACTGAATTTGACACGGGAGAGATGATTTTTGATGTTCCCACTTTCATTAGCAAAATGACCCAGTACTTAACCCTTTGGCCTGGGGACATGATTTGGATGGGAACGGATGGGAGCTCTCCCAACTTGAAGCACAACGACCAAGTTGACGTTGAGATTACAGGCCTAGGTGTGCTCAGCAACCGATTTGTGATGGCCAATTAGTGCCTTGATGGGTTCATGCTTGTATTGATTTAAGAGTTAGATTGATTTTTTTACCGAGGAGTTTTTGATGGTCACGTTTAAAAAAGCATTGGGTTTATCGATTCTGGGATTACTGGGTGCAGGTGTATTGCATGCTCAAGAGGCGGTGGTAAAAATCGGTCACGTGGGTCCCTTGAGTGGTCCCATTGCACATTTGGGTAAAGACAACGAGAACGGCGCTAGATTGGCCATTGAGGAGCTCAATGCCAAGGGTGTTGTGATTGCTGGCAAGAAAGTCAAACTCGAGCTGATCGCAGAGGACGACGCCTCTGATCCCAAGCAAGGCACTGCAGTTGCCCAAAAACTTGTAGATGCCAAGGTGAAAGGGGTGATTGGTCACTTGAACTCAGGCACCACCATCCCGGCCTCAAAAATCTACAACGACGATGGCATCCCACAGATCTCTCCATCTGCCACCAACCCCAAGTACACACGTCAGGGCTTTAACACGACCTTCAGGGTGGTGGCCGATGATGTTCAACTCGGTGGTGTCTTGGGGCAATACGCGGTCAAGCAAATGAAGGGCAAGACGATCGCTGTGATCGATGACCGAACCGCGTACGGCCAAGGCGTTGCTGATGAATTTGAGAAAGCAGCCAAAGTGGCTGGCGCCAGCATTGTGGGTCGTGAATACACCAACGACAAGGCCACCGACTTCATGCCCATTTTGACAACGCTCAAGTCCAAAAAGCCCGACATCATTTTCTTTGGTGGCATGGATGCGGTGGGTGGTCCCATGCTTCGTCAGATGAAGGCCCTGGGTATCACTTCTAAATTCATGGGAGGGGATGGCATTTGCACGGCCGATTTGAACAAGCTCTCTGGTGAGTCCATGACCGATGGCCAAGTGGTTTGTGCGGAAGCAGGTGGCGTTGAGGGGCCACAAAAGAAGGTGATGGATGACTTCTCCCAACGCTATCAAAAACGATTTGGCACGGATGTGAAACTGTATGCACCTTATGTGTACGATGCAGTGAACCTCATGGTGGCGGCCATGGTCAAAGCCAATTCTTCTGAGCCTTCGGTCTATTTGCCTTTCTTGGCCAAGACCACAGCTTACCCAGGCGTCACTGGCAACATTTCATTTGATGCCAAAGGGGATATTAAAAACGGAGCTTTGACGCTTTACACCTACCACGCTGGTAAGCGTGATGTGATCGAGGTGGTGCGTTAAACCATTCTTCGATTGAAAGACCAGTTCAAAGAGCTCTCCTCACTTGGGAGTGTCTCTTAGCTCTTTATTTGATGACCTACATTGCACCTGTGCCATGCGATTTGGCCACCAAAGCTTTGTTGCCCGCTCTCTGAGAGGGTTTGTAGAGTTGGGCTTCAGCGGGTGCCTTTTTGGCATCCCCAGCTGAGTATTTCTGGCTGGTCGAGGGTGCGTCGGCCTTGAGAGACTTCACCGATGGGCCAGCGGGTGATCCACCCATGGGTTGACTCGAGGACGTTGGGACTTGGGCGGCCTTGATCGCTTGCATATAAGCTTTTTCACCTGAAGCAATCCGAGTTGCAGCAATTTGATCTTGCCCGGCTTGTCGAGAGGCGAGTACCTCACGGGTGGAGGCTCTAGGTGCACCTTGCCCGATGGATTGTGAGCTCGACGAACTCAAGCTCTTTGTATTGAGTGAACCTGAGTGAGGAGTGGCTGCAGTACTTGAGGTTGTGACAGCGGTGGAAGAAACAGTTGACTTGTTCTGTTCTTGAGCTTTAGATTGTTCAGTGGCCATCTTTCGACGCGCCGTTAGAGAGTCAATCAACGCGCTTGACTGGCTGGTGCTTGCTGAGAGTGCAGATGTGCTCATCGTTGTGTCTTTTTGAAGCCAAGGACCCTCACTTGGAAGGCCTCCTTCGGCAGAACCTTTGAAAACTTGAGCCCATCTTAAAAAGAATTTCATCAAAAGTCATTGGTTTTGACCGTATTTACCGTAACAAGCCCGATTCGTTAGCTAGGCCTAAATCTTTTTTTTCTTATATGAACTTTTTTTGGATATAATTCTCTTTTCTTCAGAAACCTTCAAGGCACACTAAAAATGATGGACACCATTAAGATTGATGACAAAGAGTACAAATTTGGCGATTTGAGCGAAGAAGCTCGTGCACAGCTTTTGTCCTTACAAGCCACCGACGCCAAAATTGCGGAACTCCAACGTGACATGGCAATTGCTCAAACCGCTCGCATGGCCTATGCACGTGCTTTGAACGAATTGTTGCCTGCTGCCAAAAATCATTGATGGGTTTTGAAGTTTTAGATTGAGTTTCAATCAAAACTTCAACCGAATCCCCCAAGCCCCATGTGCTCACTGCCCATGGGGTTTTTTCTTTTCTAATCATCCTTAATTGGGCTTGGGGCAGGTTAGTTTTCTTCATCTACATAAATTGCCAATCCTAGGTATTTCCCTACTTTTATAGGGATTTAGATTGCTAGAATCGTTCCACTTTTAACAAATTAGTGGAAGTTAGACATGAAATTTAAAAAAATCGCATTGGGCTTGGCTTTGGCCGCAGCCAGCTTGGTTACAACGGGTGCTTTTGCTGCTGACAGCGGTTCTGGTCCCATCAAGATCGTGGGTTTGGTTGAGTTGACGGGTCCTGGAACCACATCAGGAACCAATTTTGACAACGGCATCAAACTCGCTGTTAAAGAGATCAATGCCGCTGGTGGTATCTTGGGCAGAAAGGTTGAGTACAAATCACAAGACACTCAATCCAACCCAGGAGTTGCAAAAGGTTTGACTGAGCAAGCTGTGGACGATGGTGCCTACATTGTGATGGGTCCTGTGTTCTCGGGTTCCATTTTGGTGAGCATGGCAGTCACCAAAAATGCTGAGATCCCTAACTTCACAGGTGGTGAGGCAGCTGCAATCACTCAGCAAGGCAATCCCTATGTGTTCAGAAGTTCCTTCACACAAGCCAGTGCCATGCCCAAGGTTGCCAATTACATTCACGACAAAGTCAAAGCCAAAAGCGTTGATATTTTGTACGTGAACAATGACTTCGGCAAAGGTGGACGCGATTTGATCATCAAGTCACTTGAAGCCAAAGGCATCAAAGTCGGTGCAGACATCTCCACAGAATCCGGTCAAATTGACTTCAGCTCTGCTGTGTTGAAAGCCAAGCAAGGTACAGGAGATGCGCTCTTTGCCTACACCAACGAAGAGGAATCAGCTCGTTTACTAAAAGAGTTGAAAAAGCAAGGTTACACCAAGCCTGTCATTGGCGAGACGGTTCTGACCAGCCAAAAGGTGGTTGAGTTGGCCGGCGACGCTGCAAACGGAGCGATTGCTCACGTGGGTCTTACCGCTGACGCTCCTCAAGCAAGTGTCAAGAAATTTGACGTAGCCTTCCAAAAAGAATTCAACACTCGCTCTGACCACAACGGCATCAAGGGTTACACCTCCATGTACATTGTGAAAGCTGTGACTGAGAAAATTGGTAAAGTCGATTCCAAAGCGTTTGCCCAAGCCATGAAGGGCATCACTCTCTCAGCCAAAACCTACCCCGGTATTTTGATGGACGTGAGTTTTGATGCCAACGGTGACTTGGATCGTGAGAGCTACATGACCAAAATTGTCAACGGCAAGCAAGTGGTGACCGACATTCTTGCGCCTTTGAACAAGAAGTAATTTCCTCCATTTAACCATTTCAGTGTCCCCGACCAGCCTAGAGTTGGTCGGGGATTCTTGCTTTAAAATTAAACTTTTTATTCATCATGTCCTCATTACCTTTCAAAATGGCTGGCGTCATGGGTTGGCCCGTTGCCCACTCTCGCTCACCCATCATTCACAACTACTGGCTATCCAAGTACAACATCCAAGGTGCCTATGGACTCTTTCCCGTTCAGCCAGGGCATTTGGATGCAGCGATCAAAGGCATGTTGGCTTTGGGGATTGTGGGCTCAAATGTCACCATTCCTCACAAAGTTGAAGCCATGAAACTGATGGATCATGTGGATCCGTTGGCCAAACGCATGGGTGCGATCAATACCATTGTGATCACCGAAGAGGGTGAGTTACAGGGCTTTAACAACGACGGCTTTGGCTACATTCAATCATTGAAGGATGCCAATCCCGATTGGAGTGCAAGTGCAGGCCCCATTTGTGTCTTGGGCGCTGGGGGTGCAGCGAGAGCCATTGTGCTCAGTTTGCTTGATCAAGGGGCCAAGGAGATTCGCCTGATGAACCGCACTCAGTCTAAGGCCGATGCATTGGCCGCCGAGTTTGGGCTAGACGGGCTCTACAAAGGTGCCATCAAAGTCTATCCATGGAGTGAGCGTGAGGAGGCTTTGGATTCTGTGAGCTTACTTGTGAACACCACCCACCAAGGCATGCATGGACAACCCGAGTTGGAGATCAGGCTTGATCGTTTGCCCAAGGAGGCCATGGTCTCTGATGCGATCTACATTCCTTTGGAGACGCCCTTGCTCAAAGCAGCCGCTGCTCGTGGGCATGTGACGGTGAGTGGTTTGGGGATGCTTCTCAATCAAGCACGGCCCGCCTTCAAGGCTTGGTTTGGTGTTTTACCTGAGATCACCCCAGAGCTCAGACAGAAGATCATCGCGACCCTATAACGCTTGGAGTGCTTGAATGGGTATATTTGAAGAGCCCAAGATCGACTCACATTGTCACATCTTGGATCCCAATGGTTTTCCATACTCCCCTGAGGTTGCCTATCGACCCAGCGGGCAAGAAACGGGAACCGCTGACTATTTCAAGTCCGTCATGGCTTGCTATGGTGCGCGGCACGCCCTTTTGGTGGGACCCAATTCGGGCTATAACCTCAACAACGCGTGCTTACTTGATGCAATTGAGAGAAATCCAGCTCTCTTCAAAGGCATCGCCGTGGTTCCCAACGACTGTGATGAGAAAACACTGGCTCAGTTCAAAGAAAAGGGCATCGTGGGCGTTGCCTTCAATTACTCTTTGAATGGCTTGGCTCATTATGCAAACATTGAGCCTTTGCTCCAGCGGCTTAAAAAGCTTGGTATGTGGGCTCAGTTCCAAGTTGAAGGTGATCAGTTGCCGAGTTTGTTGACCTTGATTGAAACCACTGGTGTAAATCTCATGATTGACCATTGCGGTCGACCTGATTTAAAGGGAAACGCTACTGCCTCGCCCTTTGAGTCTGAAGGATTCAAAGCGATGCTCGCCTTGGGACAAAAGGGGCTTGCCGTCATGAAGATCTCTGGATACGCCAAGTTCTCAAAAGAGGCTTACCCCTTTGCAGATGTGGCTGAGGTGGCGCATTTGCTGGTAAAGACCTACGGCTTAGATCGTTGCATTTGGGCCTCAGACTGGCCCTACCTCAAAGCGACACCTAGGCTGGATTATGGACCCATGCTACAACTCATGGAGCGAGACTTTACGCTCAATGAGCGGAAACACCTTTTTTGGGAAACACCCAAAGCATTGTTTGGCTTTTGAGTTGTTGCTCTTTGGCCTTTAGCCCGTCATGACCTCGCCTCCATCGATTGCAATCGATTGGGCATTGATGCTTGAGGAGCCCTCGCTACAAAGCCATGCAACGGTATGTGCCACTTCCTGAGCTTTGACCAAACGCCCCATGGGGTTGAATTGTGAGAGGTCCTTTAAGGCTTGATCGGCGCTTTTGCCAGTTTTTGCTGTGATGTTTTCAATGGCTTCTTCAACCAAGGGCGTTTCGGTAAAGCCTGGGCAAACAGCGTTGACTGTGATTTTTGTTTTGGCAAGCTCAAGCGCCAATGAGCGGGTGTATCCAACGAGCGCATGCTTGGAGGCGCAATAGGCGCTGGTGTATGCGTAGCCCACCAATCCAGCTGTGCTGGCGACATTGATGATTCTGCCCCAAGGAGCCATTCTCATCTCCGGCAAAACGGCCCGAATGCAACGAACAGCACCCATGAGATTGATGTCCATCATGTGCTCAAAAAGCTCATCTGAGGATTTTTCAAACGGCGCGCTCTGTGCTTGCCCTGCATTGTTGACCAGAACTGAAACTGGGCCCCATTTTTCTTGAGCCAGGGTCACAGCTTCTTTAATGGAGTTCGGTTCACACACATCCATGGGCAAGAACTGACAATTTTGGGAATTTTCAAATTGAAGAAGGAAATCCTCAGTCGGTGTGCTTCTGGCGCAAATGCTCAATCTGTAACCCTTGGCTGACAAAACTTTTGCGATGGCCAGTCCAATGCCGCTGGTGCCTCCCGTGATCAGTGCGTGTGCGTGTTGAGTCATGTTGGGCTTGGAGATTGGGGTTGTTGAATTGCTCAGTGAGGAATTGTTTTTAATCATAACGGATATGCATTCGATCTGGATCGTTCTGATTTTTGTATGTTTAGGGAAAACACTCGGTAGAAAAGTCAATTAGCGCTTGACGCCATATAGTTTAAGCTTAAATAATTGAACCATGAAAAAAATACTTTGCATTGGTGGTGGACCCGCAGGGCTTTATTTCTCTTTGTTGATGAAAGCCAGAGAACCTGATCTTCAAATCACGGTCTTGGAGCGCAATCGTTCGCTTGATACCTTCGGTTGGGGAGTGGTGTTGAGTGACCAGACATTGGAGAACTTGATTCATGCCGACCGTGTGACGGGTGAGCAAATCAGCGATGCATTCAACCATTGGGACGATATTGAGCTTTTTTTTAAAGGCCAGTCCATGCGCTCAAGTGGTCACGGGTTTTGCGGAATTGGACGTAAAAATCTACTCAACATCTTGCAGCACCGTTGTGAGCAACTGGGTGTTAACTTGAAATTCGAAACCGAAGTTGAGGACATAGAGGGTGTCATTGCAGGTGAGAATGCCGATTTGGTCATCGCGTGCGATGGTCTTAACAGCAAAGTCAGGACCCGTTTTGCGTCAACCTTTGAGCCCGACATTGACGTCAGGAAATGCAGATTCGTGTGGCTTGGAACGCACAAAATTTTTGATGCTTTCACCTTCGCCTTTGAACAAACAGAACATGGTTGGTTTCAGGCCCATGCTTATCGATACAACGAAGATACCTCAACCTTCATTGTTGAGACGCCAGAGTCGGTTTGGCGTGCCCATGGACTAGAGAGCATGAGCCAGGAGGAGGGAATTGCCTTTTGCGAAAAACTCTTCGCAAAGTATTTGGACGGGCACCGCCTGATCTCAAATGCGGCTCATCTCAGAGGTTCTGCCATTTGGATCAATTTCCCTCGCGTAGTTTGCAAGTCTTGGATTCATTGGCTTGGCATTGGAGCTAAAAATGTTCCCATTGTCTTGATGGGTGACTCGGCCCACACGGCTCACTTCTCCATCGGAAGTGGTACCAAGCTCGCATTGGAGGACGCCATTGATTTGGCCAACACTTTTGCAAACCATTCGGGAGAGGAGCTCTCTGCCGTTTTAAACGCCTATGTGGAGAGGCGAAGTGTAGAGGTTTTAAAAATTCAAAATTCTGCTAGAAACTCCACCTCCTGGTTTGAAAACGTCTCTCGTTATGCCCACTTGGAGATTGAGCAGTTCTTCTACTCTTTGCTTACTCGCTCTCAACGCATCGGACACGAAAATTTACGGGTTCGTGATTCTGCTTGGCTCCAAGGGTTTGAAAAATGGATGAGTCAAAAAGCGAGTCACGAACTCGCACGCCCTCTGGCTCACAACACGCCTCCCATGCTCTTGCCACTCAAAGTCAGGGACTTGGTTCTTAAAAATAGAGTGGTCGTCTCTCCCATGGCCACCTACAGCGCCAAAGAGGGGCTCATCGGGGATTTCCACTTGGTTCATTTGGGTGCAAGGGCCATGGGAGGTGCCGCTTTGGTAATGGTGGAGATGACCTCTCCAACGCCTGAGGGTCGAATCACACAAGGATGTCCTGGTCTTTGGAGCGAAACGCAAAGTCTGGCCTTCAAGAGAGTCGTGGACTTTGTCCACACGCAATCGGCACACATCGGGTTGCAACTCGGGCACAGCGGAGCAAAGGGTTCCACTCAATTGGGTTGGGAGCAGATGGATGAGCCCATCAAGCCAGCCTCAACCAATTGGCCACTGGTCGCTCCCAGTGCCCTTTCATATGGTCCCAACAATGCATTGCCAACACCTTTGACACATGCCCAAATGAATGAATTGAAATCTCAATTTATTCATTCCACTCAACTTGCGGTGATGGCGGGTTTTGATTGGCTTGAATTGCACTGTGCCCACGGTTATCTTTTGGCCGAATTTTTGTCCCCCCTCACCAATCACCGCCAAGATGAGTATGGAGGTTCTCTGGTCAATCGATGCAGGTATCCCCTGGAGGTGTTTGAGGCGATGAGAGGAGTTTGGCCTGCCTCAAAGCCCATGAGCGTCAGAATTTCAGCCCATGACTGGGCGCCTGGTGGCAATACAGATGACGATGCGGTTGAGATTTCTCGTCTTTTCAAGGCCGCTGGATGCGACGTGATCGATGTCTCCTCGGGTCAAACAACCCGAGAGGCCAAGCCCATTTACGGGCGCATGTATCAAACCCCTTTTTCTGATCGCATCAAAAATGAAGTGGGTATCAAAACCATTGCAGTCGGAGCCATCACCGATGGTGACCAAGTCAATGGCATCATCTCCTCTGGTCGTGCCGATTTGTGCGCAGTGGCCAGACCCCATTTGGCCGATCCTGCGTGGACGCTACATGAAGTGGCCAAACTAGGTAGCACCCGCATCGAGTGGCCCCTTCCTTATCTGAGTGGACGTGATCAGTTGTACCGTTTGCTCTCCACTCAGAGGAAGACTTGAGCATGGATTTAGAGAGCAGAGCACACGCTGAAAACCCAGATGAGTTGAGATTGTGGTTGAGGCTATTGACTTGCACCCAATTGATTGAGAAAAGGGTTCGCTTGGGTCTTAGAACGGAGTTTGAGACGACGCTACCCAGATTCGATTTGATGGCTCAACTCGAGAGAGAACCCCATGGCATGAAGATGGGTGAATTGTCTCGCCGCATGATGGTGAGTGGGGGCAACATCACAACGATCACCGACCAATTGGTCAAAGAGGGCTGGGTAGAGCGGGTTGATGAGGCTGGAGATCGCAGAGCTTGGAGAGTGCAACTCACCGATCAAGGCAGAGCGTATTTCCATGACATGGCCAAGGCTCATGAACGCTGGATCGTCAATGCTTTTGAGACGCTGAGCCTCAAAGAAATTCAAACCATTCATAAATTACTTCACAAAATCAAGCTTCAAGCGCAAGACAACTTGCATGAATCGTTAATCGATAACCTGGCAGAAAACTCATGAACCACTTCATTGGATCCAATAACCCCATGCACTCGCAAATGAAAACATTTGCCCAATTTGAAGCCAAGCATTTTTTGTGGAGCCATGACGACGGCGTGGGAGTGGTGACACTGAATGAGCCGGATAAGAAAAACCCGCTAACCTTTGATTCATATGCGGAGTTGCGGGATTTGTTTTCAAATCTACGGTTTGCAACCGACATCAAAATGATCCTTATTCAAGGCGCAAAGGGGAATTTTTGCTCAGGCGGTGACGTTCACGACATCATTGGTCCATTGACCCAGATGAGCATGCCCGAGCTCTTGAGTTTTACGCGCATGACGGGGGACTTGGTCAAAGCAATGCGATTGGCTCCTCAACCCATCATCTCAGCCATTGACGGTGTTTGTGCGGGTGCCGGTGCCATGATCGCTTTGGCCAGTGACATGCGAGTGGCCACGCACCAAGCCAAAACTGCTTTTTTATTCACCCGTGTAGGACTGGCCGGAGCTGACATGGGCGCTTGCGCACTCCTACCTCGAGTCATTGGACAAGGTCGAGCCACAGAGCTTTTGATGACAGGTCGAGCGCTTTTGGCTGATGAAGGTTTGAGTTGGGGCTTTTACAACCAATTGTGTGAGTCAAAAGATCTGTACCCTCAGGCTCTTGCTTTGGCCCATCAACTCGCCAAGGGCCCTACCTTTGCTCACGCCATGACCAAAACCATGTTGCACCAAGAGTGGTCCATGGGGTTGGAGCAAGCCATTGAGGCCGAAGCTCAGGCTCAAGCGATTTGCATGCAAACCAAAGACTTCGAGCGAGCCTATCATGCATTCGCCAATAAACAAAAACCAGTTTTCGGTGGGGATTGAAATGCAAACAACCATGGACCATTGGCAATTGCCTTTCTTTGATAGAGCGCACGCTGAGATGGCTCAAGGACTCAATGCATGGTGCGCCTCTCAAACGGTAGATGAAAACAACGATCGGCTGGCCTGTCGGGACTGGGTCGATCGCTTGGGTCACGCCGGCTGGCTTAAATACTGTGTGCCAAAAGCCTTTGGCGGAACTTTGGATCAATTGGACTCTCGCTCCTTGGTGATTGCGCGCGAGACGCTCTCCATCTATTCTGCACTGGCTGATTTTTCGTTCGCGATGCAGGGGCTTGGAAGTGGTGCCATCACGCTAGAGGGAACGCGTAGCCAACAAGAGAAATATTTGCCACTCGTGTCCCAAGGAAAAGCCATTGCTGCATTTGCATTGAGCGAGGAGGGGGCTGGTTCAGATGTTGCGAGCATGAGCACTTTGGCCGTTAAGACTGAGGATGGATTTAGGCTCAATGGCGAGAAGATGTGGATCAGCAATGGGGGTTTGGCAGATTTTTACGTTGTGTTTTGTAAAACCGAT
>CAIKYO010000113.1 GCA_903831655.1 uncultured Burkholderiales bacterium | reverse complement strand
TTGTGGCACGAGGAGGCTGACAAGCTCGTCAACAAACTGATGATCCGTGATCCCAAGTCAAAGGTCTCTGGCGAAAAGCTCGGTAAGAACAAGGATGGTATGGAGATTTTTCCACGCATGCCAATATCCTGAAATATGGCCAAAGGAGAGTGGATTCTTGTAGGAGAGATTTCTATCGCTCTTTGAGGGCGCGAGAATGAGCCAAAGCATCGGGATAACGCTGATTACGGCCCAAAAAATCAACCAAACATTTACCGCATAATGACCGATTCCTACTTTGCGGCGCTTCTTAACACGCTTTGTGGCAGGCGTGGATTCTTTCCCTTTTAGATTAATGCTCATGCTCTAGCCGCCTCACGCTTACGTGCTTCCTTTGCCAATTTCTTAGGACTTTTTAGTGTGACATCTTCAAACATGTCTGTCTTATAAATTACGAGAAGTGCGCCAATCAAACTTGGAACTAGAAGCATGAGCGAGAGAGCAGAAGCTTCACCAAAGTTTCCGTTTTGGAAGGCCAGTGAATAGCTCAACTGGTCGAATGACCACTGGTTAGCGATGCCGGCATAAATGCTGGTGTTGAGCAATTGTGGTTCGACGAAAATCTGCAGCCCTCCAGCAAAGACAAGCACGCTCATATAAATTACATACTTGCGAATCAGTGGAAGTTTGATGCGCATGGCCATCTGGAATTGTGAACAGCCATCAACACGGGCAGCTTCAAGTATCTCAGTTGAAATAGATTGCAACGATCCGAATTGAATGAGGATCCACTGTCCCGCCAGGGCAAAGAAAGCCATAAACGCGAGAATGAAAGTGAGGTTCTGCGTCTTCCAAATTTGCGATGCTTGAGTTATCCCGAGCCAATGCATGACGGATTTAAATGGGCTAAGTGTAGGTTCTAGCAAGACATACCAAAGAAGAACTGCGACGGAACCCGATACGCAAGCGGGAACGATATAAGCGAGCCTTACATATTTTTTCCATGGAGCCGAGTTGACATCCAACATGAGAGACATTGCCACGACAAAAAAGATCATCAGCGGAACAAATATCGCCATGAATCCTAAAACGTGTTCAGCCGCCGGAACTAAACGGAAATCATGCAAAACGATACTGAAAACTTTCCATCCGCCATTGGGATTAGACGGCGATTTACTTGGAACGTTAAAAATTGCCATGATAAGGGGCAAAATGCCAAAAAGAAATAACAAAACTAGGTACGGGGCAAGCATAAGAATCATCAAGAGGTTTTTTGGTTTGTAATGTCGACCTTGGCTCACATTAACTCCTCGGTTTAGCAATTTTAAGAAGCCTCGCAGGACCATCTAAAGCCCTGCGAGGCACTCTGATACGTTTTTTACTCGGTATTACTTGCTAACTACCGCGTAACCCACTTGGGTCGCTTCGTTAGAGGTGTATGTAGCGTAGGCATCTATCGCATGTTGCATATTTTTATTCTGCGCCAAGTCAGGATCGAATGATGCACCCCATGCGCCATTGGCGTCATAGCGAACTGGCTTAGTACCGCCCCAGATCAATTGTGCCTGCGTATCAAGTGCAGGAACAATGTTCTGAGCATAGTAAGGATCCTTAGCTACAGCCTGAGTCCAGATCTTGTTTCCAGGTCCGAATGCAGGATAGGTAGGAGCACCATGACTTCCGTCAGGGTTTGCTACGTCAACAAGGTTGCGCTTGTCTCCGACCATGAACATTGCGAAAGCAAGAGCTTCCTTAGGGAACTTTGAGTGAGGAGAAATGGTGTAGATACCTCCACCATACTCACCAGAGTAAGCCTTTGTCTCTCCAGGCCAAATAGGCATTGGAGCGGTTGCAATTTGCCCAGCAGGGATGTTGTAAGAGCTAGCAGGGCGTAGAACGAATTGACCCCACCATGATGGACCGATTTCCATCAACCACTTGCCGGCTTGTCCGACATCCTTAATGTAACCAGCATCAAACGGGCTACGTACATCAAGTACGCCATTGTCGATGAGAGGTTGTACAAGTGCAGAAACTCGAGTGCAATGTGGATCCTTCGAGTTAATTACTACAACTGTGTCATTCTTTGCCTCATTCAATGGGCACTGTGATGGCTCGAGGAAGCCAGAGTATGCGGCTTGATCACCGAGGGTACCAAGTGAATATCCTGGGTGATTCTTTGCAACGTCCATACCAATTGCTGCAAATTGAGCCATTGTTGTAGGAACCTTGTATCCGAATTGATCCATCAGAGTCTTGTTGTACCAAAGCACTGTCTGCGCCAGGTCATTCTTTACGCAATAAATGTGGCCATCTAGTTCGCACCAGTTATTACCGTTGCCAAATTGCTTCCACACACTTGCAGGTTGGAGGTTGTCGAGTTGAAGAACGTCGTTAACCAACGGATTCTTCAAAAAGGCAACGTCATTAGGTGGACCGAAAACTACATCTGGCCAGCCTTTTTTAACGGTGTTGAATAGTTGTACTTTCGCAACTAGATCACCTTGGGCGTGAAGTTGAACATTGACATTCACTTTGCCCTTCATGAGCTTTGCATACAACTGTGCACCAGGTAGGCGAGGTGAATCGACCCAGATGGTGATTGAAGGAATCGCTGCTTGCGTAGCGACTGGAGTTACTAAAGAAGCTCCCAACAATGCTGCCGTTGCTACGACAAACAAGGAATGCTTTCTTTTCAAGGTTTTCCCCTTTCGTTGCTAACCCACCTATCGAGGGAG
>CAIKYO010000112.1 GCA_903831655.1 uncultured Burkholderiales bacterium | reverse complement strand
TGATCGGTATGCTTTTTTTACTCTCGCCCGCCAAAACACTCGATCTTGATTCACCCATCTCCACTGCTCACCAAGCGTTGTTGACAGCGGATTTGCCTGTCTTTCAGTCACAAGCGGCAACTCTGGCCAACGTGTTGAAAAAGTTTGACGCCCCCATGCTCTCAGAATTGATGGGCATCAGTCCTCAATTGGCTGAGCTCAATGCCCAACGCTTTAAAGCTTGGTCCAAAACGCCAAACCCCTCTCAAATTCGCCCAGCTTTGCTGAGCTTTAACGGCGACGTTTATGAGGGACTGCAAGCCAAGACCTTGAGCGCAAAGGCGCTCGCGTGGGCCCAGGAACATGTGGTGATGCTCTCAGGTCTATACGGTGCTTTAAAGCCCTTGGACATGATGCAGCCCTATCGACTGGAGATGGGCACGGCGCTAGAAAACGCCAAAGGTGGGAACTTGTATCACTTTTGGGGATCACAAATCGCTCAATATTTAAATGCCCGATTGGAGGGGCAAAGCACGCCAGTGGTTGTCAACTTGGCCTCCCAGGAGTACTTCAAATCGGTAGATCTGAAGACCCTCAAAGCGCGTGTGATCGAATGTGTATTTGAAGATTTTAAGAACGACCAATACAAGGTCATTAGTTTCTTTGCCAAACGAGCACGAGGCTTGATGCTGCGTTACTGCATTGAGAAAAAAGTGAGTACCCCAAAAGCCCTTGAAGGTTTTAACGCTGAAGGCTACGCCTTTGACCCAAAGGCATCCAGTGCCGAGCGCCTGGTCTTTAAGCGCCGCTCTCCACCTGCTAAGGTCAAAGCGTGAGCGCCGCATTCATCGCAACAGGGGGGTGGACGTGAATCTATCTGCCAACGGCATCAACATTGAGGCCCAAGATTACGGCAACCCCATCGACCCATGCGTGTTATTGATCATCGGTTTGGGATTGCAATTGACCTACTGGCCCAGATCCATGATCTCTGGATTGGTGAGCCAAGGCTACCGGGTTGTGGTGATGGACAACCGAGATGCGGGTTTGTCAAAAAGCTTTGATGAGTTGGGTGTGCCCAATTTGCTTTGGAGCGGATTAAAGCAAAAATTCGGCTTTGACGTGCATCTGCCCTACACCTTAGAGGACATGGCTCAAGATGCCTTGGGTGTCATGACCTCCCTTGGGATTGAAAAAGCACACGTCATGGGTATGAGCATGGGGGGCATGATTGCACAGCACATGGCCCTTTGCGCGCCCAAGCGCGTGCGCACCTTGGTGAGCATGATGAGCACCAGCAGCGCAAACGGTTTGCCGGCTCCTGAGCCACTGCTCTTGAAAAAGTTATTCATGACTTCGGTGCCTAAAACACAAGAGGCTTGGATTGAGCAAGGTCTAAAAGCGGTTCAATTGCTGTCCTCTCCTGCATTCAAAGACGATCCAGCCACCGTGCACTCTAGGGTTGCACAAGCCATTGAGAGAAGCTTACGGCCCACAGGTGTGGTGCGCCAATTGGCCGCTGTCATGGGGGATACTGAGAGATGTGAGCGACTTCATCTCATTCAAGCGCCTACCTTGGTGATACACGGTGACCAAGATCCCTTGATCGCACCGGCTTGTGGACTCGATACCCATCACCGCATTGCAAACTCAAAGTGGTTGCTCATTGAGGGCTTGTCCCACGAAATACCGTTTGCTTTGGTACCCACTTTGTTGCCTCATTTATTGGATTTTTTTAATGAACACCCCTGAAAGCTCTCTGCTTGGTAAGCCAACTGCTTATGTGAGCCAATACGAACCCAGCCTTTTGTTTCCCTTGCCGCGTGCAACCCAACGCCAGTCTCTGGGTCTATCGGGCAAGTTGCCCTTCATGGGGGCTGACTTGTGGACCTCCTATGAGCTCAGTTGGCTCAACCCCAAAGGCAAGCCACAAGTGGCTTTGGTGCGTTTTGTGGTCCCCATGGAGAGCCCTTGCATCGTGGAGAGCAAGTCAGTCAAGTTGTATTTCAATAGTTTTTCGCAGTCGACCTTTGAGAGCGCGCAAGCCGTTCAAGAGGCCATCTCAAAAGACATTGGCCGCGCAGTTTGGTCGACACCCAAAGGGGCTCAAAGTGAGGGGTCGGTGAGCCCAAATCCACCGAACACCAACGTGAGTGTGACCTTGGTGGGACCTGAGCAATTTGACTCCGAGTCCATTGGCGCCTTGCCAGGTTTGAGCTTGGACCGTCTCGATGTAGAGTGCACTCACTATCAACCAACCGCCTCTTTGCTCAGTGCCGATGAGTCGCAAAGTGTGGTGACCCAAACCCTCACCTCCAATTTGCTCAAAAGCAATTGTTTGGTGACTGGACAGCCCGATTGGGGTTCCGTACAAATCACCTACACAGGTCACCCCCTCAATGAGGAGGGGCTATTGAAGTACTTGGTGAGTTTTAGAGATCACAACGAGTTTCATGAGCATTGTGTTGAGCGCATATTCGTGGACATTTGGACGCATTGCAAACCCATCAAACTGAGTGTTTACGCCCGCTACACGCGAAGAGGGGGTGTGGAGATCAATCCTTTTAGGACGAGTTTTGCCCAAGCCAGCCCCAAACTCACGAGAACGGGTAGACAGTAAGCGCTGAGGTGTTTTTAAGTCCCTTGCCTTGGCATGTCCAAGTCAAGTTGTTGAGGCGCGGCTTGGGTTTGATGGGGGGAGTGGACATCTGTTCTCTCCAAAGAGCCCACTCGAATGCCCAATAGCCTAATTTTTCGCTTAAAGCTCACGCGCTTGAGACTTTGACGGGCGGCTTTGGCAATGTCAGAGGGGCTACTCACCGCGTGCTCCAGGGTGATGTCTCGGGTGATCACTTTGAAATCGTTGAATTTGATTTTGAGCCCCACGGTTTTACCTTGAAAGCCTTTGCGCAAGAGGTCTTGTGAGACTTTTTCACAGAGTTGATCAAAAATGTGTCCCAACTGCTCTTTGTCGCGAACCGCATCCAAGTCGTTTGAGAAGGTGCTTTCTCGGCTCATCGAGACCGGTTCACTGGAGCGTTCAATGGGTCTGTCATCCATGCCTCTGGCAACGTGATAGAGCCAAGCCCCATAGTTTTTGCCGAAGTGCTCGATCAAGTGATCCAGTGGTTTTTGAGCCAATTCACCAATGGTGTTTATGTTGAGTGCTTGAAGGCGCAAGTTGGCTTTGGGTCCAATGCCATTGATTTTTTGGCAAGGCAAAGGCCATATGCGGGACTCAATTTCTTGCTCGTACAGCACGGTGATGCCCAGTGGCTTGTCGAATTCACTGCACATCTTGGCCAGCAACTTGTTGGGGGCCACGCCAATTGAGCACGTGAGGCCGGTTTGCTCTTGAATGGTTTTTTGAATCAACCGAGCCAACACCCTCCCTCCCTCCCTT
>CAIKYO010000111.1 GCA_903831655.1 uncultured Burkholderiales bacterium | reverse complement strand
TTCATTGCAACCCATCTTCTCAAACACCATGGCTTGGTTCAGAAGAGTAGGCAAAAACGTTGGCGCAATTTGTAATGCGTTTTCAAATGAAATCAAAGCTTGTGCAGACGAAGTCATTTCAAATTGAATCGAGCCCATCTCAAAAACAGGCTCATAACGGCTAGGATCCAAAATGAAGGCTCTGGTGTAGATTTGAAGGGACTTGCCAAGTTCACCAGACCGTCTTAAGGCATGCGCAAAATTAATACATCCCTCAACATCCAATGCATTAGAGCGATGAATTTCTTCGAATAAAGTAATGGCTAAAGCGAATTGGCAAAGCGCAAGCGCTGCTAAGGCATAATGGCTCAAAAACTCAACATTGGCTCTCACTATCAAGTGAGCATGACCGAAATGCACAAGAGCATTTTGAAAATCTGCACGTTGAGCCTTCAGGAGTCCCAATCTGTAATGCGCTTCAAAATTCGACGGCTCCAAGAGTGTTACCGACTCATACCAGTGAATAGCACCATCAACATCTCCATTTTGATGCCGGTAAAGCGCCTTCTTCATACTTGAAGCAACTGAATTGTGATCGGTTATGTTCAAAGTAATATGGAACCTAATTAAGTTTTAAATCTCTATGAAATTTGAATTGGTAGACATTGAATTTCCAGCCATTTTGTCTCATGTCTCTATTGCCAGGCAACCACTATCTCTTGCACCTGAACTCATGCAAGAAGCATCCCATGATCCAGATCCAGCAAACATGTTCATGCGCATGTTCTATCTTTTTCAAGGCACTAAACAAGACGATTTTTCGCTCTTCATGCAAGATAAAGCCCTACAACTGAGGCAAGTTTATAAGATATTTCTTCCGAATCAAAATTCGAACCATAAAAGAATCAAATTGCTGGCTTTGTTTGCTCCTGGCGATATGCGAGAAAATTTGCCTATTGATTACCTGTTGGAGAATTTAGACGTTGAGCTCACAATTCTCTATTTGCTTCCCAATCACCCTCTGCCTCAAAAAATACCCAACCATGATGTAGCAATTGTGGCTATGGGCCAATCGACAAGTAACAAACCTTTGTTGGAATCCTTGGATAGAGTTTTTGAGCAATGGCCACGTCCTATTATCAACCGACCCGAATACATATTGAAGTGCGCCAGAGATTCATCAGTTCAAATTTTGAAGAACATAAGGGGCTTGGTGCTGGCCCAGAATATACGCACCGAACGTGCTGATCTCTATAAACTCAACTACCCCTTCACCCTTCGCCCCATTGATTCTCATGCAGGTGAAAACTTTTGTCTGATTAGCAGCAAGGATGAGCTTCAAAATTACCTAAGTGACAACGAAGATTCACATTTTTTCGCTGGCCAATACATCGATTACAAAAGCCATGATGGGTTATTTCGTAAATTTAGAGTCGCTCTTATCAAAGGAGTCCCCTACGTTTGTCATTTGGCCATTGCACAGGACTGGGTTGTCCACTACCTCAAGGCTGGAATGGATTTAAGCCAGATTAAAAGACAAGAGGAGGAAGCTTTCATGGATGACTTCCAAAGCAAATTCGCACTTCAATATGCCCCAATTTTCAAGTCCATTTATGAACGCATCCCCCTTGAATACGTAGTTTTGGACTGTGCAATTGACAAACACAATGATCTTGTCATCTTTGAGTTGGATAATTCAGGATGGGTTCACGACACTGATCCACGCGACATTTTCCCGTACAAAAAACGCATCATGCAAAAAGTCTTTGAAGCATTTGAAGATCTATTGTTGAAAAAAATCAACTGGCTCCCTTAATGAATAATTCACGAAATTTTTCTGCTGGACCTGGCGCATTGCCGCTCAAGGTCTTGCAACAGGTTCAAACATCTGTCGACAAGATACCCGAATTGGGAATCTCTATTTTGGGGGTGAACCATAGATCAGAATGGTTTGCTAGCCTAATGAGGCAAGCTGAGGATAATTTAAGACAATTGCTCTGCATTCCTGATACCTATACCGTTTTGTTTTTACAGGGTGGAAGTAGCTTACAGTTTTCAATGATCCCCATGAATTTCCTGCGAGGAACCAATAAAGTAGCTCAGCACATTGTCTCTGGATATTGGAGTTCCAAGGCGCCAAAAGAAGCCATGCATGAAGGCAAAGTCAATATCATTTGGAGTGGTGAGGATTCTAATTTTTCCTCATTACCTGACTTGAGAAGTCTGAATTTGGATAGAAATAGTGCATACCTGCATTATGTCAGCAATGAAACAGTTGAGGGCCTTGAGTTCGGGCAAACCATTGAATCGACTGATACACCCATCATTGTTGATATGTCCTCCAATCTCTTATCTCGTTCAGTCGACATTTCAAAATATGACCTAATTTACGCACATGCCCAAAAGAACTTAGGCCCCGCGGGTGTTACTGTTGTGATCGCGAAAACAGAATTTCTCAACAGTTCTGTCTCTTCTCTACCATCTATGTTGGATTACAAAATTCACCAAAAGGCAAACTCGATATACAACACACCCTGCGTGTTCTCAATCTATGTATTGAATTTGGTCTGCGAATGGTTAATCAAAGACGTTGGTGGAATTGCAAACATGCAAAGCATCAATGAAAAAAAAGCCTCATTGCTGTATAAAACTTTGGATCGGTATTCAAATCAATTTGTTATTCATGCTAGCCCCGCGTATCGATCAAACATGAACGTGGTGTTCAAAATGCATGACAGAAATAATGAGGCTTTGTTTTTAAAATTTCTTGCTCAAAAAGGGTTCAGTGGACTCGAAGGACATCGTTCACTGGGAGGCATCCGAGCATCTCTTTACAACGGTATCGAATTGAATGCTGTTCAAGACTTGTGCGACTCCATTTCCGAGTACTTTTGATGGAAAAAAGTAAGCTTGTGATTCCAAATAACAACGAAAACTTTATAATTAATTTCAATTCTAAATAATTTAAGTTTTTTAAGTGTTTTTTAAGGCAAAACTGCTTTAATAACGAACATTGCTCAAACTATAAACACGCCCCGCTGAATTTTTACTTCATTCGTCCAGTGGGCATGCAAAATCAAGAAAATAAGTCCTAGATATGAACCTTCAAAATCATCAGAAATCCAACTCAAAGAGCAAATACTTCATTGCAGCGGCGCTTTTGTTAATTGCAAGTGGTGCCTATTTTTTTTATGTGAAGCAAAAATCTATTCCTCCTTCTGAGACCGATACTGCGAGCTTAAAAACCTTAACACCCAGTTCATCTGAGGATCAACTCAGCATTACTGCAGAACAAGCCAAGGAAGTCAAACCTGGCCCTGTTCAAATTAAGACCTTTGAACAAAAACACGATGCAATTGGCATCATCGATTTCAATCAGGACAAGATAGTTCCTGTATTTAGCGCCTATGCAGGAAAGATATCTAAAGTTTTGGTCAAAGCGGGAGATGAAGTGAGTCAAGGACAGGTGCTGTTCACCATACAAGTACCTGACATCGCAAGTGCAGCGTCCACTTTACTCTCATCAGCTGGGAACCTTAAAGTGGCTAACGCAACCCTTAAAAGGGCAAAAGAACTTGCTGAATACAAAAGCATTTCGCTTAAAGAGCTTGAACAAAATATTGCCGACCAACAATCCGCAGAAGGAAATTACGAAGCTGCTCTAAAAAGTATGCGTCTCTTTGATTTAAACGAGGAAGACATTCAACAAATTCTAAATGGAAGAAAAGTTGATGTAGAAATGGCCGTCAAGAGCCCAGTTAAAGGGAAAGTGGTCAACCGAAGTGCTGCACCTGGTGCATTTGTTCAACCTGGCAACACTCCAGCACCTATTACCATCTCTGATACGGGCCATTTATGGCTTGTCGCCAATATTCCAGAATCAGAAATTTCTTTTTATAAACTCGGACAAAGAATCTCTGTATCTGTGCAGGCCTATCCAAATTCATTGTTTGAAGCAAACATCTCCTACATCGCGGACTCGGTTGATCCCAACTCACACCGGGTAACAATTCGTGCGGAAATCGCCAACACAAAACACCAACTTTTGCCGCAAATGCTTGCAAGCTTCACCATTTATTCTGGCGATCCAATTCATTCGCCTGCTTTGCCGCTGACCGCTGTTGTTCGCGAAAATGATGGCAATTTTTCTGCATGGATGACCAACAATGGTAAGGACTATACGCGCCGAATTGTTAAAACCGGACTGTCCCAAGACGGGTATGTACAAATCTTAGATGGACTCAAACAAGGCGAAACTGCTGCACAAGACAAAGCACTTTTTTTAAGTAATCTCTTTATTACTACCCATTAATTTTTTGAATACTTAAAAGTACACAGTGCTCACATGATCAAATCCATTTTATTTTTCGTTTTAACCCGCAAACCTATTGTTTTGCTGGGCCTTATCGCTTTTATATTCTGTGGCGTTATTGCTTTTTTAAAACTCAACGTTGAAGCCTATCCAAACCCTGCTCCCGTGATCTTAGAAATTACGGCTCAAGCGGCAGGCCAATCGGCGGAAGAAATGGAGCGTTATTACACCCGCCCAATGGAGATTGGATTAGCGACAACACCCGGGATCGACAACATTCGATCCACCTCCTTTTATGGCTTGTCCTTTGTACGGGTTACTTTCAAATATGGCATAGATTATTACTTTGCTCTGACTCAAGTTGCCAATAACTTAGCAGCGAATGTGAATTTGCCCAACGGAGTTCAACCTCAAATTCAAGCCTCTAGCTTGGTGGGTGAGATATTTCGCTACCAGGTCACTGGGCCCGCCTCTTACTCTTTAACTGACCTAAGAACCATTCAAGACTGGGTTGTTCAAAGAAGACTCTTAACAGTTCCAGGCGTTGTTCAAGTGGTCACTTGGGGTGGAACCACCAAGGAGTACCACGTAGAGGCCAATGCCAAAAAGCTCGAAGGTTATGGCATTTCATTACAACAACTCATCACCGCCATTGGAAACTCGAACATCAACGTTGGAGGCCGAACTGTCAGCATTGGCGACCAATCGGTGAACATTCGCGGCATCGGGATGGTCAAAAATTTAGAGGACATTGGAAAAATTGTCGTCACACAGCAAAATGGAGTGCCCATTTTGGTCAAAGACCTTGCAACTGTTTCCCAAGGCTACATTCCTAGACTAGGCGAGGCAGGTCGGGATCATCAAAACGATGTGGTCACTGGTGTTGTCATCATGAATCGCACCCTTCAAACCAATGAGGTGGTTGAAAGAGTGAGAGTGGCCATTGAGAAGATCAACAAAGATGGCACACTTCCTGATGGCGTGAACGTTGTGCCTTATTACGATCGATCGGTTTTGGTCAACGTAACGACTCACACAGTCATTCATAATCTAATTTTTGGTTGCTTACTGGTATTTCTTATTCAATGGATTTTCTTAGGCGACATCCGCAGTGCGGTCATTGTCAGCATCAACATTCCGTTTGCTCTGTTTTTTAGCATCATATTGCTGCTCCTGACAGGCGAGTCTGCGAATTTGTTATCTTTAGGTGCCGTTGACTTCGGCATTATTGTCGATTCAGCTGTGATTTTGGTGGAGAACATATTCCGGAATTTCCAAAAACCACTTAGCGAACGCGCTCTATTACTCCAAGAACTTAACAAAGGACCTTACGGGGCAAATTCAAACTCAACTCTCAGTTGGTCAGGCCGGTTAAGGTTGATTTTTTTGAGTGCCTCACAAGTTGACACCTCTGTCTTGTTCTCTACAGCCATTACCATTGCTGCCTTCGTTCCATTGTTCACCATGCAAGGTGTTGAAGGACAAATTTTTGGCCCAATGGCCAGAACTTACGGCTACGCTTTGGCTGGCGCCTTAATTGCCACATTCACCATCACACCCACCATCGCTAGTCTTTTGCTGCCCAGAAAAATTCAAGAAAAAGAAACGATTTTGGTGGAGTACATCAGACATATTTACACGCCAAGCTTGAATTGGACATTGGCAAACACCAAAAAATCATTGATTTTTGGAGCAGCTTGTTTGAGCGTAGGAGTGGTTTTATTCCTCAACTTAGGCAGTGAATTCTTGCCCGCACTAGAAGAAGGCAACTTGTGGATCAGGGCTTCAATGCCTCCGACCATTTCATTGGAATCGGGCACAGAAAAAGCCAATCGGATGCGAGAAATTATCAAGAGTCACCCTGAGGTAATCACTGTTGTGTCACAGCACGGACGCCCAGATGACGGTAGTGATGCTTCAGGCTTCAACAACGTGGAACTTTTCGCCCCTCTCAAATCCTTTGATGATTGGGCACCTGGAATGACCAAGGAAAAGCTGGTTCAAGACTTGCAAAATCAGTTTCAAAATGAATTTCCAGGGGTAACAACAAACTTTTCACAATACATTCAAGATAACGTCGAGGAGGGACTCTCCGGCGTAAAGGGTGCGAACTCAGTAAAAATCATTGGCCCCGATCTCGTTGTACTTGAACGACTTGCCTCTCAAGTGAAGAGCGTCATGTCAACAGTCAACGGCGTAGCTGATTTAGGCATTTTCAACATCTTAGGTCAACCTAACCTAAACATCATCATCGATAGGGACAAAGCCAGTCGATATGGCTTGAATTCTGCGGATGTCAATAGTGTGATTCAAGCAGCCTTGGGTGGCACATTGGCCACCACTGTTTTGGAAGGTGAAAGACAGTTTGGATTAACAGTTCGATACTTGAAAGAAGATCGCAACGAACTTGAAGATGTTAAAAATTTACACATCAGTTACATCCAATCTAATGGCAACACAGGATTCATTCCATTGAAAGAAATTGCGACATTGTCACTTGATACTGGTGCGACTTACATCTATCACGAGAGCAATGAGAGGTATATTCCCATTAAGTTCAGCGCAAGAGGTCGAGATCTTGGATCGACGGTCGCTGAGCTCGAAAAGAAAATTGCAAAGAACGTTAAATTACCAGTCGGCTACAGGATCACCTACGCCGGGGAATTTG
>CAIKYO010000110.1 GCA_903831655.1 uncultured Burkholderiales bacterium | reverse complement strand
GTCATTTTTTTCTCAATGAGGATTAGGTCCTCTGGTGTGAAGGGACGGTGATATGAAAAATCATAGTAAAAGCCGTTCTCAATCACGGGCCCAATGGTCACTTGAGCTTCTGGAAAGAGACTCTTGACCGCATAAGCCATCAAATGAGCACATGAGTGGCGAATGACTTCAAGACCATCGGCATCTTTTGCTGTGACGATGGAGACGTTGGCACTCTTTTGAATCACATAGCTGGTATCGACCAATTGACCGTCCACTCTTGCAGCTAGGGCAGCTTTAGCCAATCCTGTGCCGATTGATAAAGCCAGCTCGTGCACAGAAACTGGTTGAGCAAAGGGTCTCTTTGTGCCATCAGGCAAAGTGATATCAAGCATTCTATAAATCAATCAAATAAGTATTAGGTGCGTTCGCTTTGTGCTTATTTCTGAATCGATCAGATCCATCACAAAACTCATTTTTATCGGTTTTCGTTTATCCGAGACGTGATGAGATTCTCATCAAACAGCCTGCGATTTTCCCATACTTTTAATCCTTTTCAAAAGCGCAAGATCACAGGGCATTTGCGAACGAAAGTGATTCAAAAAATGACCCAGAGGTATTGGCCTGAGCAATCAGATTTAACCTTCTCAAAACCAGCATTTAAGCCTTTTAGAGTCTTCTCCAGAGCGAAATCAGGCGAATTCTTCAAAAAAAACAACATTTACGAGCGAAAAAAGTAGTTTTCCCCTTGGAAACTGCTATTTTTAGCTATAGCATCTCATCACTGGCGAAAAAGCAGATTTCACCGGTTATTTACACTCTTACAAAAGGAACTTTAAAACATGGCAACTGCAAAGAAAACCCCGGCAAAAAAAGCTGCTAAAAAAGCAGCACCCGCCAAAAAAGCACCCGCAAAAAAAGTTGTAGCTAAAAAAGCAGCTCCAGCGAAAAAAGCAGCTCCTGCTAAAAAAGTTGCAGCCAAAAAAGCAGCTCCTGCTAAGAAAGCAGCTGCCAAAAAAGCACCTGCGAAAAAACGCACTCCCAATGCAGCATTCATGAAGCCTTTGACACCTAGCGCCGCTTTGGCCGCTGTGATTGGTCACACTGCAATTCCACGTACTGAAGTTGTCAGCAAATTGTGGACATACATCAAAAAGCACGGCTTACAAGACAAAGTCAACAAGCGCAACATCAATGCTGATGACAAGCTCAAGGCCGTATTTGGCAAAGCTCAAGTCACCATGTTTGAATTGGCTGGCTTGATTGGCAAACACCTGTCATAATTTTTGACGGTTTAAGCTCCACGCCCCCTGATCTTCAGGGGGCGTTTTCATTTGGAATGGGGAAATTTTTGACCCATTCTTTTAATTTCTGATTCACACGCCCCAATACTGGACTCCAATCATCAGGAGTTTCTTGTCGATAAATATACATCTCGCGATACCAAGGAGATGAGTCTCGATTCAAGAGCCAACGCCAACAGGTGTCGAAGCGGTTAAGTAACCAAACCTGTTTTCCCATTGCCGCGGCCAAATGCGCTGTAGATGTATCCACTGAAATAACAAGATCTAAAGCTTTGATCATTGCAGCAGTGTCTGAGAAGTCTTGAATTTCATGGGTCCAATCCACAAAATCAACCTCCTCAAAAATATCCTTATCAATCTCTTGCAACTCTCGCTCGGCAAGCTCACCCTTTTGAAGTGAAAAGTAGGTACAGCCTTGAGTCATCAAGCTCAAAAAATCTTTCAGTGCAATATTTCTTCTTTGGTTCACGGCCCAAGTATGAGGTTGATGGGCTCGAAAACCGCCAGACCACACCAATCCAACACGAGGGCCTTTAAAACCCTTCATTTTGGACTTCCAATGTGCAACTTCCTCCTCAGGCGCTTCAATGTAGGGGAGCTGCTCCCAATGCAGCCTTCGCTCAGTGCCCAATAAAAAAGGCAAGCTCATCAAGGAGCATTGCAAATCGACTTCGACAATAGGATCTTCTCGCTCAATGACTTGGTGAATGTAGCTCTGCCTCTTGAGGAGTGTCAATAAAGCTTGAGGCGCCATGAGCGTCAATATTGCACCTTGTTCGCAGAGTGTTTTTAAAAACCGCAAAAACTGTATGACATCCCCTAGCCCTTGCTCACTCAAGACCAAAAGCCTTTTCCCTTTCAAAGACTCTCTTCCATCCCATTGTGGAACTTCAACGCCAGTCAACTGTAAAACCTGACTCAAGGATGCGCTTGGCAATCTAGCTCGCCACTCAAACTCCATCCAACCTTCATCAAATTGACCATCCAATAAAAGAGCCTGTGACAAGTGATAATGCAATTTAGCGGAACTAGGCACTAAGACCAAAGCCCTTCTGTAGGCTGCAATTGACTCCTCAGATCTTTGCAAGTCATAGAGGACATCCCCCAGATTACTCCAAGCATCTGAGTATTCGGGCTTCAATGCCAAGGCTTTTTTGTACTGCGCCTTCGCCAAATGCAATTTTCTAAGGCTTTGAAATAAAACACCAAAATTGAAATAACCATTGGGGTGATCAGGAGCCAAGAGAATGAATTGCGAAATGAACTTTTCAGCATTTTTGAAGTCTTTTAGGAGTAAGCTCAGTGCTGATAAATTCAAATGCGTCGGTGAATGATCTGGCTGAATTGTCAATGCCCTTAAGTACAACAAATGTGCTTTATGGTGCTGACCCTCAGATTGACACAAATGAGCTAAATTGAAAATTGCAATGAGATTGCCCTGATCGATATTGAG
>CAIKYO010000109.1 GCA_903831655.1 uncultured Burkholderiales bacterium | reverse complement strand
TTGGTAGACGCACTAGTTTCAGGTACTAGCGAGTAACATCGTGGGGGTTCGAGTCCCTTTCAGGGCACCATAGATTCATTTTAAGCGAACTTCTCTTTTAAATTGTGTCAATTTTTAGACCACCCCTACGCGGGAAGTCCTCAAAAAATTCAATCGGGTTATGACTTGGGATACAAACCAAGCCTCACCGTTTAGAGATAGCACCCCCCCCATTTACTCAGAATCAGATGGGTTGACCAATTAAATCGTGCCCCTGGGTTCCCACAATGGTGGCTTTGGTGAATGCGCCAGTCTTCAAGCGCTGTCCAACCCTTTGAGGTGGGAGCAATTTGACCAACCCATCGATCTCAGGCGCATCTGCATAACTGCGACCGATCCCACCTGATTTACCACCGCCAGTCACAGAGTCCACCAAGACTTGAAGAGTCTGCCCCACGCGTGATTTGAGTTTCAAAGTGGATACTTCCTCTTGCACTTGCATGAAACGCGACTGCCTGGCCTCTCGCTCCGATTGACTGAGCATGCCAGGAATATCGTTGGCCAAAGCTCCCTCTACGGGACTGTATGCAAAGCATCCAGCCCGATCAATTTGGGCCTCTCTCACAAAAGTCAAAAGATCTTCAAATTCAGCTTCTGTCTCACCCGGGAATCCTGCAATAAAGGTGCTGCGGATCACCAAATCTGGGCAAGCCGCTCTCCAGGTCTGAATGCGCTCGAGATTGCGCTCACCGCTGGCGGGTCTTTTCATTCTTGCAAGTACATCGGGGTGACTGTGCTGAAAGGGGATGTCTAGGTAAGGAAGAACCAAGCCAGAGGCCATGAGGGGGATGATGTGATCCACCGTTGGGTAGGGGTAGACATAATGCAACCTCACCCAAGCACCATGCTCTTGTGCCAACTCGCCCAACTCACGCACCAACTCCAGTGTTCTGGTCTTGATGGGGCGGCCATTCCAAAAGCCCGTTTGATATTTGACATCTACACCATAAGCTGATGTGTCTTGGCTGATGACCAAGAGTTCCTTCACGCCATTCTCAAAAAGAACTTTGGCCTCCTCCAACACATCCCCAATGGGCCTTGAGACCAGATCTCCGCGCATGGAGGGGATGATGCAAAAAGTACAGCGGTGATTACAGCCTTCAGAGATTTTCAAATAGGCGTAATGCTTGGGGGTTAATTTGATGCCAACGCTGCTTGGGCTGGAGGGTAACAAATCCAAAAAGGGTTGATGCTCCATGGGCAAATGCTCATGCACAAAGCCCATCACCTCATCGGTTGCATGGGGTCCCGTAACCGCCAACACTTTGGGGTGAGTCTTTTTGATGAGATTCTCCCCCTCCTCTTGCCTCGCCCCCAAACAGCCAGTCACGATCACACGACCGTTTTCTCGCAATGCATCTGAGATGGTGTCCAAACTCTCCTTGACGGCATCATCAATGAAACCACAGGTGTTGACGATCACCAAATCGGCACCCTCAAAGGTCTTGCTGGTTTGATAGCCCTCGGCGCTCAAGCGAGTCAAGATCAACTCGGAATCGGTCAACGCTTTTGGGCAACCAAGGCTTACGAAACCCACTTTTTTAGGGGCTTGTACTGAATGTGTTACTTCTGTCATGGGCATATTGTCGCTTGGATTGGCCTATTTTTCAAAATACCCACGAAAAACACAATGTAACTCTCTAACGCATGAAAGGAGCGCCAAACGTGCCGAAAGTATGCCTTGATTTTGACAAAAAACTAAGGCTGTTCTTTGGGCTTGACACCCATGACCGATAGCATTTGATCGGTTTGTTGTTTGAGATGTGTTTGCATGGCTTCATGCATTTGAGTAAAGAGTCGGCTCGATTCATCCGTGAGATTGGAGCTGCTCCCTTTCATGAAGGGAGACATCAGTTGCATCCATGACTCAGGGGTATTGGCCAAAGAGTTGTCAGAAATTTTCTTTTGCATCTCCACAAAGGTTTGTACATTGCGCTCCAAATAGGTGCCCATGTACCCTTGCAAAGCATGACCATAAAAACGAATCATGTTCTCCAACGCTTTTTGACTGAACATGGGCGAGCCTTCGGCTTCTTGCTCCAAGATGATCTGCAACAAAATGGAACGCGTGAGATCCATTTGATTTTTTGCATCCACCACCATGATCTGAACTTGGTCCATGACCATTTTCTTGACCTCAGCCAGCGTGATGTAGCTCGATGTCAAGGTGTCGTATAAGCGCCGATTGGGATACTTTTTGATGACCCGTGGTGAATCATCCGAAGCAACAGGCTCTTTATTTTTTTTGGTAACCACTCAAACTCCCAATCCTTGGCATTCAAATTGAAATTGAATTGTCATTTTGAGATGCAGATTGCGCAGATCAAATCATTGTTTACCCTAGTCAAATTGAGTTTGCGTGTCAGTTACACAAAGAATCAAGGGTTTTCATGTAATGCTCTTGAGTAAAAAAATCCCAAAAAGACATGTCTACCCTAGGCCAGCGGATATGGAGTGTGTGGTTATTTTTCAAACTCATCTCGGCTGGAGAAATCAAACGGAAAAGGTTTGATTTAACATAGACATGCAAAAATCAACCTTTTTCTCGTCTACCGATCACAAAGAGATTGTCATGAACCTGGAACAAGAGCACGAAGTACACCACCAAGCCTATACCAATTTCAGAAAAGCAGCTCACCACTTTTTGATAGCCGCCAAGCACCTATTGGAGGCTGCAGATGCAGAGGATCGCGATGACTCCACCACCGCCTCTCACCACGCATTTTTAGCCTACGGACACCAAATACAAGCCATTCGATTTGTGGATGAAGCAGCCATTCAACACCAACAAGTTGACCACCTGGACGCAGACCACAAAGATTCTGAGTGATTTCCATGACTTGTGTCAGCCATTGACACTGGACATGTGTGCAAAAGGTATTGTGCCCTGGGGAGTAGATTAAAAAGATTTTCCAAGGATTTAGACTGCGGATGATCAATCCCTGTGAATAAGGGAGGCCATTTGAGTTCAAAGAAAAATCTGGAAATTGGAAATTTGGTAGGCGATATTGGATTCGAACCAACGACCTCTTCCATGTCAAGGAAGCGCTCTAACCAACTGAGCTAATCGCCTAGGTGCAGCAAATTGATCATTGCTGGCGTTTGTTTTAAAAACCATTTCGTTTTCAAAACATCAGCGATTATAGCCTGACAAATACAAGAAGTTCAATGACCGGTTAAATCATCGTCTTCTGGCAGCTCTGACCCCAGATACTTCTCGTACCAACTTCAACACTTTCTCAAGCTTGGAGGCATCGTTGATCTCCACCGTGAAGGTCATCCACGCAACACCTTTGATCGACTGTGTTTGCACGCCAACAACGTTCATTCGTTCTTTGGCAAAAACCTCAGAGATATCTCTCAACAAACCTTGTCGATCATTGGCCTCAAGCGCCACATCAACCGGGTAAAAAGCTGCATTTGCAGCATCTGAGCGGCCCCAAGCCACCTGAATCACGCGTCCGACATCCTTCGCAATCAATTGCTTGAAGTTGGGGCAGGTTTGTCTGTGAATGCTCACCCCTTTGCCTCTGGTTACAAAACCCTGTATCAGGTCTGGAGGGGCTGGCTTGCAGCACCTGGCCAGCTGAGTCATCAGCGAGTCCAATCCCACCACCAGCACCGCTCCTTTGGCTGGAGCGTCCTCGGCACGTGATTTGCGTTGGACCTTGCTTAACTCATCGATTTCAACGGACTGAACCTCTGGGTGAATCAATTGCTCGATGTTTCTGAGAGAAAACTCGTCCTTGCCCACCGCCTCAAACAAATCCTCTGACGCCTTAAATCCCAGTTGAGAGGCCAAGGTCTCCAAATTCAAAGCGGTTTTGCCCTCTCTTTGCAAGAGCTTTTCAACCAGATCGCGGCCCCTTGCAATGGTTTCTTGAGCCACTTGAGCATTGAACCAGGCTCTGACCTTGGAGCGAGCTCTGGGAGAAGCCAAAAAACCCAGCTCAGGATTCAACCAGTCTCTAGAGGGGCCGCCTTCCTTTGCAGTCACCACCTCCACGGTTTGACCGCTCTTGAGTGGCGTGTTCAAAGGTACCATCGCCCCGTCCACCCGAGCTCCTCGGCAGCGGTGGCCCAAATTGGTGTGTATGCTGTAAGCAAAATCCACGGCCGTGCTGCCCAAGGGCAACTCAACAATCTCTGCCACTGGAGAGAGCACATAAATGCGTTCATCCACATCTTGCCCACCGCCCGCGGGCATGCCATTTGGAGAGGCTTGCTCGCCTTGGGGCTGCACCAACTCCCTCTCCCAGGCCAACAATTGCCTGAGCACTGCTATTTTTGCGTCATAGGAGGAATTGGCCACAACGCCTTGATAGCCCTTGACACCAGCCTCCTTGTAGGCCCAATGAGCTGCAACGCCAAATTCGGCATGCTCGTTCATCTCTTGTGTGCGAATCTGAATCTCAATGGGCCGCCCCAAATCGTCTCTCACCACGCAGTGCAAAGACTGATAACCATTGGCCTTTGGCTTGGCAATGTAGTCATCAAACTCGGAGGCAATGGGCTCAAAGCGCTCGTTGATCCAACCCAGAGCTGCGTAACAATCGTTGACCGAGGAGACCACAATGCGAAGCGCACGAATGTCAAAGATTCGATCAAAGCCCAAAGACTTGCCACGCATTTTTTTAACAATGCTGTAGATGTGTTTGGGCCTTCCAATGACCTGCGCCTTGATGCCAGAGGAGAGCAACTTGGCCTCAATCTCAGTCAACAAAGCTTTGATGTAATCCTCTCGCTCATGGCGCTTTTCATCCAACCAAGAAGCCACTTCCTTGTAAGTCTGGGGCTCCAAAAAGCGGAATGACAAATCCTCCAACTCCCACTTGATCTGCCAAATCCCCAAACGATTGGCCAATGGAGCAAAGACTTGGAGAGTTTCTTGAGCAATTTCGGTTGGACAACTTTTTTGAGACGCACAATATCGAAGCGTCTGAAGCCTAGAGGACAAGCGAAGCATCACCACACGCAAGTCCTTAGAGAAAGCCATGAGCATGCGCCTGACCGCCTCCGTTTGCTCCTTGCCCCACTGGGGCGAGGAACCACCCGAGATGGCGTTAGCGGCTGATTTGGATCGAGCCATTTTTTGCAACTGAACCAACTTGGTCGTCTCAGTGGCCAACACAGCGTAGGGCTCTCCAAAGGCTTTGGAGATGACCTCATGGGGCTTGTTCAAATGCTCGCAGGCGTAGACCAAGTAAGCGGCAGCCTGCAGTGAATGACTTCCACCCAAAGAACCCACTAAATCGCACACAGCTTGAGCGTGCTCCCAAGTGCTCTCGCCAGTGAGAAGTTTCTCACCCACTAAAAAGGGCTTTGCAAAAATTCGGGCCCTCTCTACAACATCCTCCTCAGCCAAAGACAGACCTGAGTTCGGATCCTCTTCCTTTGCATGATCAAAACGATTCATGACCATTGGAGAGCCCTCCAAACGTCAAATATCCACTCTGCGCTCGCCTTCAGAGAACGCTGGTTCATGAAACCTTTTAAGTTTGGACTCATGTGGGTCCTTGTAACAAGACCACAGCACGCGCCTCAATGCTTTGCTCCAAGCCCACTGGCCCTAATTTTTCAGCCGTTTTGGCCTTCACATTGACGCGAGAAACGGGCAATTCAAGTGCTTGAGCGATGGACTCGCGCATTTTGAAAATGTAGGGCATGAGTTTTGGCGCTTGTGCGATCACGGTGCTGTCAACATTGACGATCTGCCAACCCAAATCGGTTAATTTATTCTGAACGGCTTTGATCAACTCCACAGAATTGGCCCCTTTGAACTGGGGATCCGTGTCTGGGAAGTGTTGACCTATGTCTCCCAAGGCTGCGGCACCCAAAAGAGCGTCTGTGATGGCATGCAAAAGAACGTCTGCATCTGAGTGCCCCAATAGACCCAAGTGGTGATCGATCTTCACGCCACCGATGATCAAGTCTCGCCCTGGCACCAACGCATGAACATCAAAGCCCTCGCCAACCCTGATATTGAAATGATTCATGGGATCAAAACTCCGTCTTCAAAAGCCTTCAACAAATAAGAGGCCAACACAAAATCTTCTGGATAAGTCACTTTCATGTTCATGGCGCTAGCGGCTACCAGCAAAGGCTTTTGACCCAAAGCCTCAACGGCCGAAGCTTCATCAGTGAGCCACTCGGGTTGGACCTCTACTCTAGGATTTTGATGGGTTTTGACACCTGCTTGTCTAAGAGCCTGCATCAAAGTGCCTAGCCTAAACATTTGTGGTGTTTGCGCCAACCACTTGTCCGAACGATCCAAGGTGGCTTGAATCTCGCCTTTTTGAGAAAGTTTCAAGGTATCACTCACAGGCCAAGCTAAAATGCCTCCTACTGAGTGTGTCTCACATGCATCAATCAACTTGTCAATCCAAGCGGCTTGAATCAAGCATCTTGCAGCATCATGCACCAATACCCAGTCTTGTTCTGAGCCACCCAGAGATTGCAGCACCTCTAGCCCCGCCAATACCGATTGAGCACGCGTAAGTCCTCCCACTGGGTGGACTTGAAAGGACGGTATCGGGGTGCTTGCCAAAATCTGATGCATGGTCTGATCTCCAGGTGAGACCACCACGACGCCAAGACTTAATTTGGTCACTTTGGACAAGGCCCTCAAGGTGTGGATCACCATGGGTTGTCCATTGATTGGCTGGTATTGTTTGGGCATGGGTGCACCGGCTCTTTGACCCGAGCCCGCACAAGGGACCACCACATGGATTTTATTCACAGCCACACTTGACACCTGGATATCCACCTCATTTTAGAATGCCTCTAGTCTATCGGATCTGATGAAGACCTGAAATGAAGGTTTTTGAGAAAGTTTGAATGCAACTGCCCGCCCTAAATCGCACCCAGCGCTTCGCCTTGCCCCGCCCACATGGATCCTCGGATGCACTCTTGATTGCAAAACTTGCACTTCAAGAAAAAGCCCAAGGAAGGCGGCTTGCCTTGGTGTGTGAACTCGCCCAAGATGCTCAACGCTTGATGGATGAGATCAAGTTCTTTGAGCCTGGGCTCAATTGCGTTTTGTTTCCCGATTGGGAAACACTTCCCTATGACAGCTTCTCTCCCCACCAAGACTTGATCAGTGAACGATTGGCGACTTTGTGGATGATCTCAAAAGGTCAAGCGGATTTAATCGTCATCCCAGCCTCCACTGCGCTTTATCGTTTAGCACCTCCCTCCTTTTTGGCGGGTTACACCTTTGACTTCAAAGTTGGACAACAACTTGACGAGGCGCAATTGAAGTCGCAACTCACGCTTGCGGGCTACCAACACGTGAGCCAAGTGGTAAGCCCAGGCGAGTACGCTGTGCGGGGCAGTTTGATTGACCTCTTTCCCATGGGCTCACTCGTGCCCTTTAGAGTTGACTTGTTTGATCAACAAATCGATTCCATCCGAACCTTTGACCCCGACTCTCAAAGGAGCCTCTACCCCGTGCCTGATGTTCGGTTGTTGCCAGGGCGAGAGTTTCCCATGGACGAGGGCGCGCGCTCTAAATTCAGGGGACGCTGGAGAGAACTTTTAGAAGGCGACCCCACTCGAAGCAGACTCTACAAAGACATGGGCCTGGGAATTGCAACCTCCGGCATTGAGTATTACTTGCCTTTGTTCTTTGATGAAACTGCCACCGTGTTTGATTACTTGGGCGAAAAAGCGGTGGTGATATTGCACGGCGAGATGGAACAAGCCTTTGATCGGTTTTGGGTGGACACCCAAGAGCGCTACCGGTTGAGTCAAGGAGACCCCGATCGCCCAGTGCTTCCGCCCAAGGCTCTCTTTCTCTCGGCTGAAGAGTTCTACATCACGGCCAACCGTTACCCTCAACTGTCCATTAGACCCAAGACTACCCATGACACCCCAATTGAGGGTGCACCCCCTTGGAGTGAGGCCCTACCCGAGCTCAAAGTGAGTCGAGGTGAGGAGGACCCACTCTTGGCACTTAAAAGCCATGCACTTCAATCCAAGAGAAAACTCTTGATCATGGCTGAAACCGAGGGGCGAGCACAAAGCCTGCTCGACTTTTTGCGCGCCAGTGACTTCAATCCCCCTTTGTTCGATACGCTCCAATCCTTTCTTGCTAGCCCCTCTCAATTGGGCTTGGCTGTGGGTGCCATGGCCAATGGGTTTCATTGGATCAAGGAGAACATTGACTTTGTCACCGAGACCGAACTCTTTGCAACGAGTAGCTTTTCTAGAAGACGCAAAAAACAAGAGCAAGTCAGCGACCTAGACTCTCTCATCAGAGATCTCTCAGAGCTTCAAATTGGTGACCCTGTGGTCCACAACGCTCACGGCATTGGCCGATACCAAGGTTTGGTTAATTTGGATTTGGGACTGGGTCTCGATGAAAAGGGAGAGCCACTCAAACAAGAGTTCTTGCATTTGGTCTACGCGGATCAAGCGGTGCTCTATGTGCCTGTGAGTCAATTGCACTTGGTCTCTAGGTACACGGGCGTGAGCGCCGATGAGGCACCTCTTCACCGTCTTGGCTCGGCTCAATGGGACAAGGCCAAACGCCGTGCGGCTGAACAAATTAGGGATGCAGCCGCTGAACTCTTGAACCTCTATGCACGTCGAGCTGCCAAAGAGGGGTTTGCCTTTCGCTTTTCGCCCAATGACTATGAAAGCTTCGCAAACGCGTTTGGATTTGAGGAAACCGCCGATCAAAAGGCAGCCATTCACGCTGTCATTCAAGACATGATCAGCCCCAAGCCCATGGACCGATTGGTCTGTGGGGATGTCGGGTTTGGTAAAACCGAGGTCGCCATTCGCGCTGCCTTTGTGGCAGTCACCGGAGGCAAGCAAGTGGCCATACTGGCGCCCACCACTCTTTTGGCCGAACAACACTTTCAAACACTGACTGACCGGTTCTCCAAGTGGCCTGTGAAAATCGCTGAGCTCTCACGTTTCAAGAGCACCAAAGAGATCAATCAAGCAATCGAAGGCATCGCCCAAGGCACCGTGGACATTGTGGTTGGCACACATAAATTGCTTAGCCAAAATGTCAAGTTCAAGCAGCTGGGACTTTTGATCATCGATGAGGAACACCGTTTTGGTGTTCGTCACAAAGAAGCCATGAAAGCGCTTCGTTCAGAGGTTGATGTGCTCACCCTCACAGCAACGCCCATTCCCAGAACCCTTGGGATGGCACTCGAGGGCCTAAGAGATTTGAGCGTCATCGCCACCGCCCCGCAGCGCAGATTGGCCATCAAAACCTTTTTGCGACGCGAAGGCTCGGGTGTCATCCGTGAGGCGGTTTTGAGAGAGATCAAACGCGGGGGGCAATGCTACATTTTGCACAACGAGGTGAGCACCATTGAGAATCGTTTGCAGTACCTTCAAGACTTGCTGCCCGAGGCGAGCATTCAAATAGCTCACGGACAAATGGGAGAGAGAGATTTGGAGCGAGTGATGAGAGATTTTGTGGCTCAACGCTTCAATGTCTTGCTGTGCTCGACCATCATTGAGACGGGTATCGATGTCCCTTCAGCCAACACCATTTTGATTGAAAGAGCCCATAAATTTGGATTGGCCCAATTGCACCAACTTCGCGGACGTGTGGGCAGGAGTCACCACCAAGCCTATGCCTATCTTTTGGTACCTGACATTGAAGGGCTCACCAAACAAGCGGCCCAACGCTTGGAGGCCATTCAGCAAATGGAGGAGTTGGGCTCAGGCTTTTATTTGGCCATGCACGACTTGGAGATCAGAGGCTCGGGGGAGATCTTGGGTGAAAACCAAAGCGGAAACATGCTTGAGGTGGGCTTTCAGCTCTAC
>CAIKYO010000108.1 GCA_903831655.1 uncultured Burkholderiales bacterium | reverse complement strand
CAAAGGCAAGACCTATACGCAGAGCCTGAAGACCGCTAACAAGCAAGCAGCGATCAGTGCCGCCAAGCAGTTCTTCCACATCAAGACAGCAGAGTTGTATGGCGAACAAGTCATCAAGCGGGTAGACAAGCCAGTCCTATTTGCTGATGTTGTTGCTGCCACCTTGGCACAGCAGCAAAGCCGGGTTGCTCGTGGTGAGCTAACTTCAGCCAGTCTGCGAATTTTCCAAAACAGACTGCAGAAAACCATCTTGCCCTACTTTGGCTCATTGGAGCTGGTCAAGGTCAACTACTCCCAGTTGTGCAACTTCGTTCAAAAGCTCAGTCAGCAGGGACTGACTCCCACGACGATCCAGCAGCACGTTGTTGCGACTAGAAAAGTTCTCACCTACGCACATACGGTGAACCTCATCTCAAGCGTTCCAAAAGCGCCTGAAATCAAAGTAAAAAACAAGCCACGTGGCAGCTTTACCGTTGGTGAATACAGGCGGTTGCTGCAAGCAGCAAAGAGGTCCATTGGCCAGCGCTTTTCCGTTAAGACCAGCATAGCTAGCAAGCGTGGGCAAGACCTTGTGGATCGCTATGCGCTAATCAGTGGCGACTTGTATTGGCTTATCCGTTTTATGGTCAACAGCTTCATACGACCGAGCGACATCAAAAATCTGCAGCACAAGCATGTCACGGTCATTCGGGGCAAGCACATCTATCTGCGCTTGAACCTGCCGGAAAGCAAAAAGCACAACACTCCCATAGTGACCATGCAACCAGCCGTTGGCGTCTATGAGCAACTATTGGCCGCGCACAAAGCTCGGGGATTGGGGAGTGATGAAGACTATTTGTTCTTGCCCGAAATGGCTAACAGGGGTAAGGCATTAGAGTTTTTAGGCTGGCAATTCAAGCACTGCCTGACATTGGCTGGAGTGGGTGACAACAAATCGAATGGCAGCGCTCGAACGCTATACAGCCTGCGTCATACAGCAATCACTTTTAGGCTACTTTATGGCCGCAAGATAGATCTGCTGACCTTGGCACGCAACGCTCGGACCTCGGTGGAGATGGTTGAGAAGTTCTACAGCTCCACTCTAGCCCCTGAGATGAACATTGATCTTCTTCAAGGGCTGAGGGATTGATGGCAAGCTGTTGCCTTGCTCTGCCGGGTGAAATTCAGCATAATTCCTTTGTGAACTTCAATGCACTTGACCATCAGACACAACAAGCCACAACGGCTTTTAAAGAAAAGCTTGGACAGCATTTTCAGGTCGAGCAGCTACTTCTTTTTGGGAGTAGAGCCAGAGGAACACACTCTGATCAAAGCGATGCCGATGTTGCTGTCATCCTCCCTGGCGAAAGTGGAGAGTTCATTGATACCAAATTCTCCATGGCCGACCTTGCTTACGAAGTCCTACTGGATACTGGCATCAGAATTCAGCCATTGCCGATTTGGCGCTCTCAGTGGGAACACCCAGAGCGCTACTCAAATCCCATGTTGCTAAAAAATATCCAAGCTGAAGGTGTCATCCTTTGAAAGCCAGTGACCTATTCGATAAGGCCGTAGTTGCCCTAAAGTCCTCTGAGGCTCTGCTCGCATTAGGTGACATGGATGGTGCTTGCAATAGAGCCTACTATGCAATGTTTGATGCAGCTAGAGGAGCTCTTTTGGCAACAGGCTCAGTCACGGATCTGAATAAGATAAAAACCCATGCTGGCTTGATCTCATCTTTCAGCTTGCATTTGGTAAAAACAGGGCTTCTGCCGATTGAGTTAGGCAAGTCAATCAATAAAGTTGAAGACTTACGCTTAGTAGCCGACTATCAAGGTGACGAGGTATCTCGTGAGAAGGTAGTCTGGGCCTTGTCAGAAGCCAAGTCATTTGTGGCATCGCTTCAGCAATTCAATACGACAGCCTGACTGAGTCTTGTTGACTTCTTCGGGATAGTCCAACACATAGTCTGGCAGCCTGACCTCCTCAACAGACTCTACTGTGATGCCCTTGTGAAACTCACATCGATTGATGAGGTGGTCGATGACCATGCCATGAATTTGATCTTCAGCACTGGCAGCTGTCCTGGCGGGAACATCAATTGAACAACGGCCTTTGAGGGTCACGGTGACGTTATAGATTGGCATGGCTGGCCTCAGATCTCAGAAATTTTTTCAACACAGATTTCCTTACGGAAATCCGGATCGACAATTAACGTCTCCATTGGTAGCTGAAAAACTTCCAATTGAGCCTCTAAGAAGCTATCGGCTTGGACTTCAACCGTATTTCTGATGATTGAGGAGTAGGTAACTTGATATGTAGGCATGTTGAGCTCCAAATTGGTTTCAATTCTTAGGCGGCAAGTTTTTGCGTTTGGTCGTTGACCGGTATGTCAATTGCGTGGAGCATCACGTCACTGACGTCTATCCAGCGACATCTGGTATGCCAATCTCTGAGTTTTCTCTGCGAGTTGCGAAATGCATCTACGAGCAGCGGATTGAAGGCCTTTTCAAAGTCCTTCCAGGCTTGCCCAGCTTTGCTATTGTCCAGAAGCTTTTTACGTTTGAGAAACGCAATTGAGCACGTCGAGTTGTCTCTGAGAGATTGCTGATCAAAGATCGCCGTGACAATTGCTTGGTGATTAATTAGGAGTTTTTCTAACTCTTTGCAATCTTCAAATTTGAGGTCGTAGCCACCAAAAATCTGTGTCCCATATTTCAAATACCCGCCTGCTTTTGAGCAGGTTTGATAAGGGATCATAAAAACTGCATTGATGTTGGGAGCCTCTGGTTCATGAAGATTGAGATCACTGTCCAAAGTTGAATTCAACGCGATGTGAAGCGATTTGAAGTCTTGGCATATCTTTTCAAAACCTCTTTCCTCTAAAACCAACCTTCCAGCGTTAACTCGAAAAGCAGTCATCGCCTCAATAAGTGAAGGCCGCTCTTCATATGAAAACAGGATTGCAGTAAGTTGCTTTTCTATTCGTTTTTTTCGGGCTTTGGCCATGGTCAGCTCCTGATGTTGTTGATGCGAATCACATTGGACTGACCAGCCTTGCGAGCTTGGTTGGCACTCATGACCACATCACTGAAGATGGAGCGAGCCGATCCCCGGCCAGCTTGAACCACTTGATCCAAAGTCGAGTCAGGTGGTGCCACTAAACCCGACTGTGTATAGACACGGCGAAGAATAGGGCGCCAGTGAATGGGTGGCGGCACATTCATGTCCACTAAGACGCTGCGGTTTTGAACGCCCGGATCCACTTCGTTCAAATGGTTGGTGGTCATGATGAAGACCACATTGGTTCGGTTCATCAAGGCTTTGAAGGAGGCTTTGGCAGCGTCCGTTAGCAAGTCCACTTCATCCAAAATCACATAGTGCAGCCCACTGGAATTCCAAGCCACAAAGCTTGTGCCGTTTTGGATGTTGTTGATCAGGCCAATGCCGTTCTGACCTTGAATGCAGGGGTAGTAGGTTTGGGCTGGATCTTGTGTATCAACCAAATCACCCACTGGAACACTGCCAGAGTTGGGATCTGATTTGGCGGTCTCAATTAAGCCGGGTAGTAATT
>CAIKYO010000107.1 GCA_903831655.1 uncultured Burkholderiales bacterium | reverse complement strand
TCATGTTGCGCGTTTTTTGGCTGGAGGGTTCGGTGCGAAATTTTTTTGAATTCATTTTTTTCAAATTTATGAGATAGACATCAAACGCCAAAAGCAAAATCAACAAAAACAAATTAGCCGATGGCCATCATGTTTTCGCTGATCTGCGCGTAACTTAAGATTGGAATATTAATGTTTGCATCAGCAGATGCAAGGATCAAACCATGGGTCTGAACCACATAGTTTCCGCGATGAAGCGCGGCCATCAAGCGAAGCGACACTTCGCGCTCAAAGACACCAAGATTGCGTTGGAAAACCGCAATGACCGAATGCTTTGCAATGCGTCGCAAAAGCTCCTCGGCTTTGGGACCAAGAGTGCCCATCGAAGTCAGCGCAAAAGGCACGAACTCGTGTCCACACGCAGTGGAGGTAGACGAGTACTTGTTCATCTTCTGCTGCTCTCGAGCCTTGAGCTGGGACTGAATGTCGCGAGTTGGATCGCAGGCTGCGTGTACAACTGACACATCAACATCAATGATCGTGCCCGACTTATCGTTGAGGGTAAGTGTGCAGTCGGGGCGTTGATCATTGATCTTGTTGCGTGTTTCGAACACGACAGAGCAACCAGCAGCTTCAGCAGCTTCACCAAGGGACTTGACAATCGCGTCATGTCGCGTGGTGACCGCTTTGCGCTTGTTGAGAACGCAGCGGTGAGCGTGGTTGACGTCCAGCCGTCCTCCACAAATGCACTTAGCGTCTGGGTGCAGGTGATCACTCGAGACGCCAAGTATGCCCTTGAAAATGACAGTGCAAAAACGATCAGCCAGAGGCAAAAAACGGCCAGACGAAGCCTGCACTGGCACCATTCGCAGAAAACCTTGAGCATGATCTGACTTCAAATCCATCAGGCGTTGCAGCAATTGAGGACAATCTTTGGTCGTGCTGTCGTATCTCTTTGCGTCCATGAAACCGTTGTAAAGTGCCGAAACAACATGTGGCTGTGCAATTGAAGGCAAGCAACCAGTTTGCAACAAAGTGGTCGGCTGAGACAGTTGGGAGCGAATTTCATTCAATGCAACACGCGTCGCTTCACAAGTATCACCAATAAATTTTGCACATTGCAGCGCTGCGCAAACAGAAGGAAGAAGGAAACTTTCAAAATCTGCAGCACTGAGTGGCTGATACGGCGCAAGGCTCCAGTTGATATTCTCGGACTGTGGGAAGTGCCGGTGCGCTCGCGATATCGATGCCAAAAAAAGCGTATGCGAACGCGCCACATTGAGACCAAAACCACCAAGAGCCCTTGAAATTGAAAGTTGAGCCTTTACCTCGTCAGAACGTTGAGCATCAGAAATCTGACACTTGGTCAGAAAAACGTTTCGGACAGATTCACCAAGTGCCAGGCGAGCATCCTCATGCACACCAGGCTCAGTCACCGAAAGCACATGAGCTGGACGCAAGTGCAGAACATTATGCAGATATGCAGGTGACAATTGCAACGGAAAAGAGTTTGACAAAACCAGCTCCTCAGTGCTCTTTGCCATCGCCTTATTAAAATGTGCCTCTGTCAGTCTCTTTCTCGCTGCAGTGTCAAGGCCAATAAAACCACCAAGGTGACGAACTGCTCCTTTGGCAATTGGCAATCCAATCTCAAGACAATCATCAACAATATTGATCGGAGTTTCAAATTCATCGCTGAGCGGATCCAGCAATTTTGACTTCTCAACATTAATCGGGAGTCCCTCTTTCTCACAAATCTCAAACATTGCTTTCAAAGCTGCAATAATAGCTTTATAAGTGCCAATAAAACTACCATCGTCCGCAACAGCAACTACAGCAAACAGCGGATCAATCAAGCGTCCCGCTTCAAGAGCAGCTTGCCAAATATGTTCCATTGAGAGGCAAAATGCATCCATGGCTAAACCTTCACCTTGAATCACTCCATTTTCCACTTTGATTTCCATTCCTTCATGGGTGAACGAACTCGATGATTGTGAGTACATGAAGTTAAAGAGACGAAAAATTGGCGAGTACAGCGGGTTGTCAAATACGCATTTGGCCACTAGGGACCGATCGCGTAGGTTAAAAGCATTCGTAATATCAACTAACAATGCAAAAACTCGCGTGTCATCACTTGGATTTGACATAAACATGCTATTGGCGCGTTCCAGTTCCGCCTGAATGCGATGAACTGCTGTCTGAGAACCACCTTGAACTCTAATAGCATGTTGAATATTGTTTTTATAGACAACACTGGCCTTGGGAAGCTTTTTCGAAAGAATTTTTGCAGCAACCCGACACAATACGTCAGTCATTCCAATGGGCCGAATGCCATTTCCATTTGGTTTATACGGCGTCGCCAGCCGAGAGTTAACAAAATATGGCCTGGCAACATCCGAAATTTCACCATTCATCAAAAGATCCAAAATTGCCAAAACACCTTGCTCACAAATCAAATCGCGACATAAAATTTGAATCAATGGAATAGTCCAGCGAGAAATTCCGCCCGCCGCATCACGAGAACAATTGTCCAGGGCAGCACGAAGCTCCAATTGCGACGTCTGAATGTGCGGCGCCGCATCAACCGGCATGTCCGGAAATGGAATATCTGAGGGGCCCGGAAATAACTTTTTCACATTCTCCAATACAGCAGGATCAGCAGTATCCGCCATTCCATTCCCAGCAATAAGCTGAACAGCTGAATTATTCCGACCTTGAAAGAGCAATTTACGCGCCGCATTGGCCTTTGCATCCTTTTCAGAAAGCGCTGGCAGTACAGGAGCAGTATCTTCCAAGTCCGGTATTCCAGCGGGCATCGCTGTCCCTACCGCCAATTGATAAGCAAGTTTGTTACGGGCGATTTTCAACGGGGCCGGAGCTTTGCGTAGAAATTTGCGCGGAAACGTTTGAAATTGGATCAAAAGCTGGTCAATTCTACTCTTATCCTTCCGCTCAATCGCAACAGTCAAAGGACCCAAAATTGCACGAACGGCACCATGAAGTCTGGAGTAGTTAGCTTGATCGATGTTGTGCCAGAAAGCAACATTCTGATCAGGTTCGGGCGGAAAAACAGCGCTCGGATCAGCTGCCAAATTTGAATCAGGCTGACTAGGCGGAATGATAATCACCGGCGCTGCAACAGGAATAACAACCGCATTTCCAACCTCTGGCTCAGGAGCTGCCGCAAAGTCAGGCGGATTGTCGGCTGCACGTTGTTGATCATTAAGACAGAAAACTGAACCATTATTGACGCCACTGGAATTGGCTAAAACATTGACCAGACCATTAGAATCATTTGAAGTAGCATTGTCCAGAGCCGAAATAACATTCTCAAAATCATTTTCAGCTGCACTGGGCAGAGCCGCTGGAATTCCAGCTCTGGCTCCCTGAACCCGGAATGCTTGAGCTGAAAAGTTGCCACCATCAGACAACAACGGCGCGAAAGGAATTTCGTCGGCCAAGGTACCATCAATTTCAGGCGAGGGGTCACGTCCACTGGGCCCAATTACACTACCACCATCGCGAATTGAGCGAGCCACTGAAAGGACCGCTGATGCTTGCCGTTGGGCCGGCGTCAAAATAACTGGTTTGTCGACAATGCGAGCCAAGATATCAGCAGGGACTGGAATTCCAAGACAAAAGCCCGAACCAGACGCATTCTTATGTTTGACGAAATTGCGAACGTTTCGTCGCTGATATTTGCTTATCTGCTGGTCGGGAGCGAGACAATTTGGACACGTTGCGACATGATGACCAGTCGAATCAGTATTGAGCGGAATTTGGGACGGAATACTAACCGGCACCACCGGCGGTAACAAAGGGGCCAGAGAAGAAGCCAGAGGGGCCGGTACAATCGAGGCACGCACAACTCGGTGGGGCTGCGCACCCGCGGCGCGGGTAGATGGACGAGCTCGCATGCTCGTCACGTCAACGGTAGAAACGTTGAGGTTTTTTGAATCCGAATGCTGAATGCATGAATATAATGCCATTTATATATATTTA
>CAIKYO010000106.1 GCA_903831655.1 uncultured Burkholderiales bacterium | reverse complement strand
TTGACCAATTCATAATTGGCGACTCCAGCTTCCTGCATCGTGGGGATATTGGGTGCCACTGAAATTCTTTTTGGGGTTGTAACTGCAAGCGCTCTCAATCTGCCTGATTGCGCCTGAGGCAATCCAGTAAGAATATCTGCGAACATGAAGTTAATTTGACCGCCATCTAAATCCGTTAAGGCCGCTGGTACGCTTTTATAAGGCACATGTGTTGCATCTATTCCAGCAATCGCGTTGTAAAGTTCACCTGCAGCTCTTCCTGTGAAATTCCCACTTCCATAATTAAACTTGCCGGGGTGTGACTTTATGAGTGCTGTTAATTCTTGAACATTTTTGACAGGCGTATTTTGTGGATTTACCAGCAGGATGGATCCCCATTTGGCAATACTCGTGACTGGCACTAGATCTTTAGTAGGGTTAAACGGCATCTTCTTTAGCAGATGAACGTTGGTGGTGATAGTGCTGTTTGGTGTTACAAGTAAGGTATAACCATCAGGATTGGCGCGGATCACTTCTGAAGCAGCAATATTGCCAATCGCCCCCACTTTATTGATAACCAAAACAGCTTGACCTGTCATTTCTCGGATTTTGTCAGCATAAAACCGTGCAGTGGTATCTACTCCAGTTCCTGATGCATACCCGACTATCAAGGTAATAGGGCGATTAGGATATTGATTAGGAGTTTGTGCGCAAGTCAAAAAAGACAGGGTTAGGGCAACTAGAAACGCAATTAACTTTGAAAATTTCATGTTTAATGTCTATAGAAAATTAATGATCACGAATCCAATAAGCTGATGAATGTTAACTGCTTTTCAAGTTCTGTTACGGCAGTTTTCGCCGCCATGGGATTTTTACCTGCATTGATCGTCAATTTGTAGTTTTCAGCGGCACTGGTGATTTCGATTTTGATAACGCCAGCTTCACTGGCATATTGATAATTCACAGTTGCCCTAGGAATATGTTCTCGGTCATGATGAACCATGGAGACTTTGAATTTTCCCAATTCATTGAGCCTTGGGTGAATAGCCCAGGCATTCTTCATATCACTGGTGTATTCGGCAATCGCAGCATTGACCACTTCCAATGCGCCTGTTTGACCCACAGATTTAATGATTGGCAATTCCTCACTTAGATCTTCACCCCGAGCCAGACGCCACTTGAGGCGTTCATAGAATTTGACAGCCAATACCGATTTCTCCATCTTGGAGATGGCGTTTTCAGCATATTGCTCAAAGTATTGGGTCAGTTGGTCACTCATGGTGGTTTTAGGTTTTAAAGTCGTGGTATTAGGTCAAAAAAGATCAACTTTTCAGGATTTAGGTGGGTTTGGGTTTCTTGGCTTTGAGGCGATTCTCAAAGTCTTCTGTGAGCTCTGGGCTCTGAACTATTAAGGGTGCAGCAAATCCAACACCCATTTGAACAAGGCTCATGATGTTGCTGTTAGCCATTTGGGCTGACATGATGGCTCTGATCTTGGCAGCATCTCCTGTAGCCTGAGGATCCACAACCCCAGCAAATTGCTTGGCTTTCATGAGTGGGGTCAAATGGCTGTAGTGCTTGGTGATCATGATGACCGATGTGCCCATCTGTTCTGCCAAGTCATGAATCGGAATGCCTTCGAGTAATCGCTGAGTGGCATAGTAGTGGCGAAGACTGTAGAGACTTCTTTCTTTATTGGTCACTGGACAATTGAGCAACTTGGTATCTTCGAGCCAAAGTCTGAATGGTTTGTTCCAGTTATCAGGAACCGAGCCATCGGGCAGTCTGAATAGCCTCTTGGCAATGCGTTTCTTTAGAACTTCCTCTAGCGTCATTGAGCTTAAGTCTGGACTCAATTGGCGTAAACGCTCCAATAAAAGCCAGCAACTGTGATGAGCTACAAAGTTTCTGGCGCCACGTTTGCCTTTTTGGAGCCTAAAGTGCAGGATAGGCTGACCATCCCTGACTTCCACATCTATGTGTCGCCATTCAAGAAACTCAGCTTCTGTTCCAGCTCGCATGCCAGTTGCAGCCATGAACGCTACATAGATGGACAAAACTTCGCGTATCTCGCGAGTTCTGCTGGTGTGACCTTTTTTAATGAAATCTTTGGCTGAGCCCATGAGCACTTCAAGCTCATCATGGCTAAATTCAGCTCTTCGGTCACTGTCTGTTCCTGTGTTTTTGGTAGCAGGGCGGTCGTATTCTCTGACATAACCACGTTCAATGGCTTCATCAAAAACCATATTGAAAGCAGCGTTGTGATTGTTCTGTGCAGAGCCTGACAGTTCACGTCCCACTTGTTCTCGACGCCAATTGTGGAATTGACTGATGACAGCAGGAGTTATTCCGTCAACGTTGTAAGCACCATAAAAGGGAATTAAATACAAGCGAATGGCACTGGTGTAGTCTCGATGACTGGGCTTGGCTGTGCCAGCTTTGATTTCAGCTTCAAGGCGGTTGAGAACAATTTCTGCAACACCTTTAAATTTCTTACTGATGATGGGTCTGCCAGCTTCGTGGTCAAAGATCGCTTTCATCCACAAGCGCTCAGCTAGTTTCTTGGCTTCGTCTAAGTCGTCTGTTTCAACGCTTTTTCTGAACCAAGATTTGACTCCATCTATCTTGTAATGAGCTTGCCAGCGTTTGCTGTTTTCGCGCCGAACCAATCTAAGCTGCTCAGGCTTAAGAACTATGGTTTCAGAGGAAGTAATGCGCATATGGCACAGTTTAATGCCATATTTTGAAGAAATCAACCGGCGGCTTGCGGGCTGACTGTGTAATAACTGTGTAATTGAGAAGTTAAAATAAAAGCACCTTGTAAGTGCTTGTATTTTAAGAGTTTTTTGGCTCCCCGACCTGGACTCGAACCAGGGACCTGCGGATTAACAGTCCGTCGCTCTACC
>CAIKYO010000105.1 GCA_903831655.1 uncultured Burkholderiales bacterium | reverse complement strand
TGATTCCAAGACATACCAAGAACGTTCTCAATCGGATCGTTTACGACGACGCGTGTTCCATTTGGCAGGCCTTTGGGAACTAGGTAAGCTGCTACGGGCTCACTTCGGTGGTATGGGTAGTAAGAGAAAAAGGGATACAACTCTTTCACCCCGTCAGTTCGTGGTTCATCGCCCTCATATGTTCTAAATGACCTCCTATAGTCGTTGGAGTAATGGACCTCACCTGTCTCTTCGTTTTGGCCAACAGAAATCTTTGAATTCATCTTTGGGTCGGGTCTGATTAGCCGCACATCAGGCCAGTAACCCATGGCATACCCCCGATCTATATCCGCCTTGCCGTAAACCGTCTGAATTTTCAGAGGGTCGCCTGACACGTCCGTCACGGATCGGACGGCATTGACGTCTTTTAGAAAAATGACACTCTCGGAATGTTCAGAAACAAACACGCACGGTTTTACGTACCTCTGCCTAAGTAAATCAAGCGCTGCATCTACACCGAGACTGTCAAGATCAAGAACATTTTGTTTGCATTCTTTGCAACCACGCCATCTTGTTTCGCCTAGTTCAACAATAAGTTGATTCCATTTTTTGGCCTTAGGACAAAACAAGCGCTTCACGAAGCTGCCGTCAGGAGCAAAGAGACTGCTTGTCTTTTCGTCATACACAAATTTTTGATTTTTCATACTCATAAGTTCAGTAGATTTTTTCAATCCTTAGTTCTCTTAATAATGTCGCTCATGAGATTTCCGCGTAAGATTTTGTGTGCCTCGCGTGTTCCAGCCAATCCCTCATCTATATATTGGTGGTAATCGGTGTTCTTTTCCACGTCAGACTGACATCGTGCACACCGCAGCGCATGGGGGACCAAGATTAGGCGTGACGCTGGAATTGGTCTAGAGCAACTTATACAAAGCCTTTCTGAAGTAACTTCATCAGCAAGTGATTCCTCAGAATCAACATTCTCTTCATCAGCTGCAATCTCGGCTAGTTGATTGGACTTGTCTACTTTAGGATTGACAAGATTAGTCTTAGATAAAAGCTTCGATGTATTAGCGGAAATGCAGAGGGCATCTCCTTGATCAATTGAGATCAATCCAATTTTGAAAAGACGACACACTACAGCCAATGGTGTTCTTTTTATTAAATCTGATACCTGCTGCAGCGCCTTTTCGTCTCGTGCGCAATCCGAGGCAGTCCAATAATTTATCAACCGCTTTTCTTCTTCATCGGTCCATCGACGAACTCTATTTGGCTGTTTAATGGCTGGATGGTTCTCTGAATCATCAGTAATAGCAGTTGATTGAGAAGCCGAAGCTTTAGATATGTTTTCCCAACCGCCTTTTTCAGCAAAGTTTCGAATTTCATTTTTTGCTTTATCTCTGTCAGCCTTGCGTGGTGAAGTAATTAGTGCCAATAAACGTGAAAATTCAACTGCTGCGTCACCAGGCGTACCGGATTGACTAGCAACAGTACGCCAATATCCAGCCAAGATTGCTGCTGATTTTTTGGCAGGATCATATCCAACCCCAACTTCTTCACACTCAGAAACAGGCGGTGGCTTGTCACCATACTTTCCCTGAGACAAGTTCCACTTAACATCCCAGACCGTGGGCTCGGAAACCTTTAACTCTTTTGCAATTGACGCGCTTGACCAGCCCTGACGCAGGAGTCCTACGATTGACATTATTGTTTCACGATCCGCCATGATTACTATCTCCTGTCTGACTAGCAAAAATCCATGTTGGCACTTTGAAATTCAAGGCGTTACTAAAACGGAATTGATTCGTCGTCAAACGGATTGACAACCGGTGTTGTCATAGTGACAACCTTTGAAAAAGCAGGCGATGCAGATTTGGCTCGCATTCCCCCAATGAATTGCATTTCATCGGCAATAACCTCTGTCATGAATTTTTCGCTTCCGTCTTGTGACTGCCACTTACGTGTCCTCAGTTTTCCCTCTATAAATACCTGAGAGCCTTTGGTCAGATATTGCGCAGAAACCTCAGCAAGACGATCAAATAAAACAACACGGTGCCACTCTGTATGCTCGGTTGCCTGACCGGTCGCTTTATTCTTCCTTACCTCCGTCGTTGCCACGCTTAGATTTGTCACTGAGCCTCCGGATGGCAGAAAGCGCCTCTCAGGATCAACCCCTAAGTTGCCGACAAGTATCACTTTGTTTACTGATGACATGAGTCACTCCAGTTCAGTTCTTGGGCTGAGCCAATACGCTGGGATCGCCAGGCAACCCGATGAATAGTTCTCCAGATCCGTGTTCGGTTCGCCAGTTTTCGATGACCGTATGAGGGTCAATCACAGTCTGAATTTCGTACAGGGGTGTTTCCGCTACTTGGTCCCATGACTTCAATGAGCGAACGAACAACTCAAAGCCACGGTCAACAAAATGGTTCATTACAGCAGCCAAGAATTCAACAAC
>CAIKYO010000104.1 GCA_903831655.1 uncultured Burkholderiales bacterium | reverse complement strand
TGAATTAAATACGCACCAATTTAGGTTGGTCGCCCCTAATGAACAATTAGAAAATTTAATTTTGTTGAAAAAATCATTAACCAGATTGGCTTGATTTATGCAGTGATGATTTACATCCAACTTCAAATAAACATCAAAGTTGAAAAAGTTTTCTAATCATCAATCGAAAAAACATTAAATTTTCATGAACAAAAATACTTCACCTATCAGCACATGCCTAGCTCAAGAAGTCATAGAGGCTAAAGGGAGCTGGTCGAAACTAATTAAAAAGGGCCAGTATTTGAAGCTAGTAGATATGGAGGGTCAACAAGCAGTTGATTTTTTATGCTTTTCAGCGGGATTACCTGCTGATCGTATCAACATTCCCAATACAGTTAAGTTAAACAAATCTTTGTACATCAAAAAGGGAGACGTGATTTACTCAGACCATGCAAAAAAAATGTTCACTGTTATTGAAGATACCTGTGGAATGCATGACACTTTGGCCGGTTGTTGTAGTTGCGAAATTGATTTAGTTCGCTATGGAGTTGTAAAAACTCAAAGTTGTAGAACCAATTTCATTGCAGAGCTTGCGAAATGGTCAATGGGTCCCGCTGAGATCGTTTCAAATATAAATTTCTTCATGCGAGTGACAGTAGGCACACATGGTGAGGTGGAGATTGTTCCAAGTAATTCAAAAGCTGGAGACCATGTTTTGTTAAAAGCAGAAATGGATGTAATTGCCATGATTTCAAATTGTCCCCAACAAAATAATCCCGCCGCGGGGTTTATGCCTACTCCGATTGAGGTTTCAGTTTGGTCGAATTGAATTTTATTAGCGCCAATTTGAATTCCCAAAGTCCTTGACAGAGATTTAAAATAAAAAAAGGTAATTTATGTATGACTTAATCATAAAAGGCGGACAGGTCATTGATCCTGAGCAAAATATCAACGAAGTGATGGATATCGCCATTATGGATGGGAAAATCGCTTCGATTGCGACTCAAATCGATTCAAATCTCGCCAAGATAACTTACAAAGCAAAAGGACAATTGGTTCTTCCAGGACTTATCGATTCCCACGCACATGTTTTTGAATTGGTGACAGGCCGATTTGGCGTAGACGCAGATTTGGCTGGTGTTCACTCGGGGGTTACAACCTTGATAGATCAAGGAGGTCCATCTTGCATGACATTGCCGGCATTCAGGCGATATGTTGTAGAAGCCAAAAAAAGTAGAGTTGTGGCATTCCTTTCTTCCTATCTGGTAGGAGGACTTGAGGGTCATTATTATCCAAGCCTTTATGAACCTGATTGCATGGATATCAATGCCACTGTCAAGAGCGCATTGGCTAACAGAGATATCGTCAAAGGATTCAAGGCTCACGCCGAGCTTGGTGGGTTTGAGAGATGGGGAATTGAGGTTATGCGCCAATGTGCCGCCATTTCAACTGAAGCCAAACTTCCCCTTTACATTCATTTTGGTCAACTTTGGCCTGAGCCTGTTCATAAAAATTTTGATATCGATGCGGATACTATTTTGGAACAAGTGGTTGATTTGCTCAAGCCCGGTGATATCTTGGCTCATCCATTCACAAGACATCCTGGAGGCTTTGTCAACAGAAAAGGTCAGGTCCATCCGATCGTTCGGGAAGCTTTGGCTAAGGGATTGAAGGTAGATGTTGGACACGGCTCCCATTTCAGCTTCAAGATGGCAAAGATCGCACTAGATGCGGGTATCGTTCCTGACACTCTTGGCGCAGACATGCATGGCTACAACACCGATATCCCTAAACCACTTGGGACACCGGACGAGCACTCTGATTCAGAACATATGTTTGCTGGGAAAGTCAAGTTCTCTTTGGTCTCCACTATGACCAGCATGCTAGCTCTTGGACTTCAACTAAATGACATTGTGCGAATGGTTACATCCGGACCAGCCAAAATGGCAGGTTTATATGAAACCATAGGCTCTTTGCATATTGGCAAAGAAGCAGACATCAGCGTTCTCAACGATCAACGCGGTGAATGGATTCTTTCAGACAATGAGGGCACACAAGTCAAAACTGACCGACTATTAACACCAGCATATTGCATCAAGTCTGGAGTTCGATTTGAGGCTAATGCAGCAGTATTACCTAAATACATCGAGAACGTAGTTGCAGCATGAACCACTCACCAGATGAATTTGGCATTGGTGCTCGCCTCACCAGAAAAGAAGACAAGCGATTTTTGAATGGACAAGGCCATTATGTCGGCAATATCAAACTACCCGGCATGCTTGAAGTTGCCTTTGTTCGATCTCCAATCGCTCATGGTCGCATCCTCAGCATTGAAAAGCCACCTGGCTTTGAGTCCCAAGTTTTCACCATGGATGATCTCAAAGGGGTTTTGCCTATCAAAGCGGAGACACAATTACCGGGTTTTAAGTCTTCTGAACAATGGCCCTTAGCCAAAGGTAAAGTGAGACAAGTTGGAGAATTAATTGCCATGTGCGTTGCGCCAACCAGGGCTCAAGCTGAAGATATTGCACAACTCGTGTTGGTTGACTTTGAAGAACTTCCAGCTGTAGTTGACATGGTTCAAGCTCGAGTCAATCCGAGTGCATTGGTCCATGAGGAATGGGGAGATAATCTTTTCTTGACAACCGAAAAGTATGGTGATTTAAGTTCAATTAAGGCCTCGGCCACAATAAAAATCAATAAGAAACTGCGAACCGCCAGACAATCAATGGCACCAATGGAGGGCCGAGGAGTCTTGTGCAGTTGGAATGAAGGACTTGATCATTTGGAGATGTATACCGCAGCACAAATGCCACACATCAATCGCGCTGGCTTATCCGAGTGCTTGGGTCTTCCACAATCAAATATCCGCGTAATTGCACCTGATGTAGGTGGCGGCTTTGGCTACAAAGGAATATTGCTGCCAGAGGAGATCTGTCTGTCTTGGTTGACCATACAACTCAAAAAACCTGTTAAATGGATTGAAGATAGAAGAGAACAGCTAACGGCAAACGCCAATTGCAGAGAACATGACTATGACATAACAGTTTATGCAGATCAAGCAGGTAAGTTATTGGCAATCGACTGCATCGCTCACGTGGACTCAGGAGCATATTCATCATACCCTTTCTCAGCCTGTTTAGAAGCAGCTCAAGTCGCATCAATATTGCCTGGTCCTTACAAAATGGAAGGATTCAATTGCACAGCATGGTCTGTTGCAACAAACAAACCCCCTATTCTGCCTTATCGTGGCGTTGCTAGAACCGATGTGTGTTTCGCCCTGGAAGTCATGATGGATGCTATTGCTCATGAAGCTGGAATTGAACCTCACGAGGTGAGACTCAAAAACCTGATTCCAAAAAACGAAATGCCCTATAACAACATTACGGGTAAGCATTTTGACTCAGGTGATTATGCCAAATGCCTAGAAATGGCTGTTCAAGCCATTGATTTGAAGAAGTGGCGTGAACTTCAGAAAAAACATAACCAAACTCAATCCGAACTTCCTTTGATTGGCATTGGGATGGCTGTGTACTGTGAACAAGCAGCCCATGGCACCTCAGTCTATTTTGGCTGGGGTATTCCAATGGTTCCTGGGCATGAACAATGTCACGCCAGAATCACCCCAGATGGTGGGCTTGAGCTTCGAATTGGTGCACACTCACACGGTCAAGGACTTGAAACAACGCTATCCCAAGTCGCAAATGAAATTTTAGGCATAAACCCTCAAAACGTTCGCTTAGTTCACGGCGATACAGCCCTGACCCCTTACTCAACTGGAACATGGGGTTCGCGATGCATGGTAATGTCTGGAGGTGCTGTCGCAGAAGCATGTGAACAACTCCTAGAAAGAGTCAAGAGCATTGCCTCTCACATCTTAAATTTACCCGTCGATAGACTAAAGCTAGAGTCCGGTAAATGGACATCTGAAGATGGGCAAAAACAAATCTCACTTTCTGAAATCGCACATATTTGGTACCGACAACCACAAAGACTTCCTCAAGATGTGAATCCCGCTGGACTAGAGGTCACCGCTGGTTACAAAGCCAAAGTAGACACCGGAACTTTCAGTTATGCAAGCCATGCCGTTGTGATTTCAATCGATAAAAAAACCTATCAAATAAAGATCCTTGATTATGTCATCGTTGAAGATGCTGGTGTAATGATCAACCCCTTAATAGTGGATGGTCAAATCATAGGTGGATTAGCCCAGGGCATAGGTACTGCGCTTTTGGAAGAAATGAATTTTGACGAACAAGGTCAACCTATGGCCTCTACCTTGGCTGACTACTGTTTGCCCGGAGCAACTGAAGTTCCAGAACCCAAAATACTTCACATTGAAACGCCCTCTCCATACACAACTTTTGGTCAAAAGGGTATCGGTGAAGGTGGTGCGATTGGGCCGCCCGCAGCTATTGCAAATGCAGTAAACGATGCAATAAAGATCTATGGTGCAGAGGTCAATAACTTACCCATTACACCAAAGAGAATATGGACAGCAATCGATCAAGCAAAGAATTCAACTCATTCATTGAAAAGAAATAACGCATGAAGGCTGCTTCATTTCAATACCAAATCAGCAGTGATCTTGTGGATCTCTTGCTATCAATCAAGCAAACACACCTCAATTTCAAGTTTCTTGCTGGATCTCAGTCATTGGGCCCCATGATGAATTTAAGATTGGCGCAACCTGAACTCATCTTTGACTTAAAAGGAATACGCGATCTTAAAGTTGCAAAAATGGGTGATGATTTCTTGGAGTTAGGCGCATGCATAACACACGCTGAAATTGAAGAT
>CAIKYO010000103.1 GCA_903831655.1 uncultured Burkholderiales bacterium | reverse complement strand
CCTGAGACGCCACTGGAGCGCTTTGTATCACACACAAATCGGCTCCAGTGTGGAGGCTCAACACATGCAGCACCAAGTGCAAGCGGTGATCAAGTTTGTCCAGTACAGCCAACAGTCCTTGATTTTGGCGCTGGGTGCATTGCTAGCCATCCGGGGTGAGATCTCAGTGGGCGCCATGGTGGCCTCTAACGCTTTGGTATCCAACGCGCTTCGCCCCATCAGTGTGTTGGTCTCTACGTGGAAGCAGTTTGCCGATGCGCGCGCATCCTACGTTCGCCTGGAAAAGCTCCTTGACGCTCACCCAGAGAGAGTAGCTTCAAGAGTCAGTTCAGAGCTGAACGCTCAAATCACCATAGAGAACTTGGTGGCCACTGCTCCCAATAGGCCCAAACCTATTTTGAAGGGTTTGAATGCCAGGTTCAATGCAGGTGAAGTGATTGCCATTGTGGGTCCATCCGGAGCGGGTAAATCGACACTGGTTCGTTGCTTGATAGGCATTTGGCCCGATGTGAGTGGCAAAGTGCTCTTAGACGGACATGCCATTGAAGATTGGTCCAGAGACGAGTTGGGTCCTCACATTGGCTACTTGCCCCAAGACATTGAACTCTTTGAGGGCACCATAGCTGAGAACATCGGTCGCTTTGGTCGCATTGATTCAGAAAAAGTGATTGAAGCGGCTGTGAGGACTGGCATTCATGAAATGATTTTGCGCTTTCCCAAAGGCTACGACACCCCCATGGGTGAGGCTGGTGGATTGCTCTCAGGTGGTCAGCGCCAGCGCGTGGGATTGGCCCGGGCCATTTACGGCAATCCCGAATTGGTGGTCTTGGATGAACCCAATGCCAATTTGGACGATGTGGGTGAGGCCTCTCTCATTCGCACGGTTAAAGATTTAAGAGAGTCTGGATGCACCGTCTTCATGGTGGTGCATCAACGCAATTTATTGTCTGTGGCTGACCGAGTGATGGTCATGAAAGACGGTGAGATTGCGCAATTTGGAACATTGGCGGACCCCTCCGCCCTGACATCGAGTAGCCCTGTAGGCCAATAAGGACACGTATCATGAGTAAATGGATGAAAATAGGACAAGGCAAGTTGGCACCCGTGAACGCGAGTGATATCACTGATGTTCAACCTGTGCATGCTTTGGAAGATCACAGCGACACCGATAAACCCATTAAGCTCGGATTTTGGGTGCTGGTCATTGGATTCGGAGGCTTTTTGTTGTGGTCTGCTTTGGCGCCCTTGGACGAGGGTGTTTCAGCTCAAGGCTCCGTTGCCATTGAGTCCAAGCGCAAAACGATTCAACACCTGAACGGCGGTGTTGTGCACCAAGTCTTGGTGCACGAAGGGCAATTGGTCAAAGCTGGCGATGTGCTTGTCGAATTGGACGAGGGTACATCAAAAGCCAACTTTGAATCGATTCGTCAAAACTACATGGGTCAGCGTGCAGCTGAGGGCAGGCTTCTTGCTGAGCAGCAAGGGCTTGGACAGATTTCCTTTCATCCGGATCTCCTGAATGCCAAGAACGATCCTTTGGTGATGGAGCACATTCAGTCGCAGACACAACTTTTTCTTAATAGGCGTGCAGCACAAGCAGCAGAGATGCAAGCCGCTGATGAAAACATCTCTGGCCTTAAAGCTCAATATGAGAGCGTTACCTTGATGCTTCAAAACAGAAAAGCCCAAGCTGAATTGCAGTCCCAACAAATTGCATCTTTGAAAGAACTCTCGGAGGCTGGCTATGCTCCCAGGAACCAAGTCCTACAAATGGAGCAAGCTCAATCTGAGTTGAGATCCACAATGGCAGACCTTCAAGGCAACTTGAACCGCGTTCAACGATCGATGGCAGAAGTGGAGCAACGCAAGCTCCAGCGCAAAAACGAATACTTGAAAGAAGTGTCCCAGCAATTGGCAGATGTCAGGCGTGAAGTTGAAGCCAACCAACAGAAACTGAAAGCGGTGACCGAGGAGTTGGCCAGAACGCAAATCAAATCACCTGTTGACGGACAAGTCGTGGGTTTGACTTTGGGCTCAGTGGGTGGCGTGGTGTCTCCTGGTCAACGTTTGATGGATGTGGTCCCTGTGGGTGAATCGTTATTGATTGATGCCAAGATCCCACCGCACATCATTGACAAAGTCAAAGCGGGCGAAAAAGTTGAAGTGCGTTTCTCAACGTTTGCCAATTCACCTGGTTTGGTACTTGACGCAAGCTTGTTGTCACTGTCGAGCGACGTGATCGCCGAGCAAACACCCATGGGCACACAAAGCTATTATTTGGCAAGAGTTCAAATCACTCCTGAAGGCATTAAGACCTTGGGCAACCGTGTGATTCAACCGGGTATGCCAGCAGAAGTACTCATCAAAACAGGTGAGCGAAGTCTCTTGACCTATTTGCTCCATCCTTTGACCAAACGGATTGCAGCGTCCATGAAGGAAGAGTAATCATGAAGATTTAATTAAACATCTGTTTTTCTTTGCAATGAAGGGGCAATGATCGAGAGATTCTTGCCCCTTTCAATTTTGGCGAATAGAAAAGTAAAATAAAGAAAATGCTCAATCTAATTAGCAAAAAATTGCCGTGTCGGTCGATTGTTCTAAATTGAGACGTCTTAAAACTTTGATCTATTTAAATTTACCTTAACCTATAAGAATTCATGCTCCTCGTCATCCCAACTTACAACGCTGGAGAAAAGTGGGTTCAAGTGATTGAATCTATAAAAATTCAAGACTTGAAGCCTTTAAAGGTTTTGGTCATTGATTCGGGCTCGCAGGATGAAACAGTTTCTCTTGCTAAAGAGGCCGGCTGGATGGTCAAGGAAATACCAAAATCTGAATTCAATCATGGGCTCACACGTCAAAGCGCTATAAGTGAATGTGATCCAGATGATGAGTTTGTGATTTT
>CAIKYO010000102.1 GCA_903831655.1 uncultured Burkholderiales bacterium | reverse complement strand
GTGTCTCGATCACCGACCTTGGGCTCAATGATTTCAGAATGGATCTGCTTAATTACGTCAAAGCCAACGGCGACTTGACGAGTGTTCCCAGCGGCATGCACGCTGTTGTTCCGGCACAACCTGAACTGGGTTTGCAACCGGGCGTGATCTTTACGCTGCGAAACCTGAATCCCAACGTCACCGTTAACCAGCACAACCGCCTGCATCCGTATTACCTCGTTTACATCAACAGGGCAGGCGAGATAATCAGTGACCACACCGAAGTGAAGCGACTGCTTGATTTGGTTCGAAGTTGTTGTAAAGGTCAATGGGTACCAATTGCCGACGTATGCCGCCTGTTCAATGAAGAAACTGCTGACGGTCGCAAGATGCAGGCTTACTCAGACCTGTTGGGCAAAACTATCCTTTCAATGATCGAGGTGAAAGAAGAGAAGGATCTGGACAGCCTGTTCAGCGGCGGCAAGACAACCGCTCTGATCAACACCATTGCGGGGCTGGACGACTTCGAGCTGATCACCTTCCTTGTGATTCAGGACGCCGGATGAATCAAGCCACGCTGTCACCGTTCATTAGCTACCCCAGGCAGGCCGCCTTTGGACGTGTCTTGCCAAAAAACAAGATCTATGATCACAGCGGTGCCAATACTCGGTTGAAGGACTTGTTCGTCGAGCAGGTAGAGCAGATCATCTGGCAGTACAAGCTGGCTCCCGAAACGATCAACCTTCCAGCTAAACCTGGCGTACCGGAGATTCAAGTCTTCGCTATCCAACTAAAGACACCACTCCTGCACTTGGACGTGCTGCGCTGCATAGATGGCGCAGTTCAGTTTCCCATAATTTTTGAGTTGACCTTTGAAGACAAGACACAAGTAGTCGCGGCATTCAAACGCCCCAGTGAGTCAGATAGAAATCGCTGGGTCGTGAGCGACTATTTCTCAACTCAATGGATGCCGACCGACGGTGCAAGAGTGGCTATGCCTCTTGCACTGGACTTAGGAGTCCTTTATGAGCAGTTATTGCAAAGGTTGATGCCACTCACCTTGCGAAAAAACGAGACCCTTGCAGAGTTGGTGACGCGGGTTGAGGATCTCCGCCTTAAAGAAAACGAAGTTCAAAAAATAGCCAGCAAACTCGCCAAAGAAAAGCAGTTCAATCGCAAGGTCGAAATCAATGCCCAGCTGCGTGTAATGCGGCAAGAGCTTGAAAAGCTAACAAATTAACAATCAAAGACAGAATCATGGAAAAACTCAAACTACATAGCCCTGACCTGACACAGGTCAACATCGAAAAGCTGGCTCAGCTCTTTCCAAATTGTGTCACTGAAGCTCGTAATGTCGAAGGTAGAGTGAGTCGTAGCATTGACTTTGACGTGCTCCGGCAAGTCCTATCTGGTTCGATAGTTGAAGGCAACCAAGAACGATACCAAATCAACTGGCCTGGCAAACGGGAGGCACTGCTAACTGCAAATGCGCCCATTGCCAAGACATTGCGCCCCTGCCGTGAGGAAAGCTTGGACTTCGACACCACGCAGAATTTGTTTATAGAAGGTGACAACCTCGATGCATTGAAGTTACTGCAAGAAACCTACCTGAACAAGGTCAAGATGATTTATATAGATCCCCCGTACAACACTGGAAGTGACTTCATATACGACGATGACTTTGCGGAGGACGGTAGCGAATACTTGGAACGTTCCAACCAGCTAGACGCTACGGGGAATCGGATGCTCGCCAACACGGAAGCAAATGGACGTTTCCATTCGGACTGGCTTTCAATGATCTATCCAAGAATCAAGCTGGCCAGAAATCTTCTTAAGGATGACGGGGTCATTTTTATCTCAATAGGTGATAAAGAGGTGAGTAATCTAAAAAAGATCTGTGATGAGATATTCGGGGATAAGAATTTCTGCGCGCAGTTCGTTTGGAATACCGAAGGGAATACTGATAACCAATATGAAATAAAAGTGAATCATGAGTATATCCTTGCATACTACAAAAACATTGAGTTCAGCTCGGTGGCGATAGGTCGCGTTATAGATCCGAACACTCGAGAAGATAGCAACCTGTGGAAGGGGTATGCAGACAACAATATTAATAAAAACAGCCCTGAAAATCCGCCTTCAATTGTCGAACTTCCCGCAGGATTTCCTTCAAGCGAACGTAATCTCTTTTATTCTGCGAAGCAGCTAGACAAGTCTTTTTTTGAAACTACGGAAAAGGACAAATTCATTTCGGACTCCATCAAGGAGAAATATGGACTAGAAAGCAAGTCCGGTTTGCCTGTAAAGCTTGATGATATGGAAGTTGAAGAGTACCGACTAACCAAACCTTGCAGAATTTTTGTTGGCATGGCTAACAAAAACAAACTTCTCGAATTCATTAGCAATGGATGCAACGAGATACTCGATGAAGGGATGCCACTAAATTTCTACATAAATGCGAATGCGGCAGTCAGATATAGAAAGAAAAACGATAGCCCGCGAAATATCCTGTCGGTTTTACGTAATCTTGGCACAACAGAGAAGACGAAAAATTATTTGCGCCGAATGGGGATTTATTACGACTATCCAAAGCCAGTTGGGTTGATTGAATACCTAATTAAGATTGGCTGTGAGAGTGACGGGTTGATCGTCGACTTTTTTGCAGGTTCGGCTACGACCGCAGAGGCAGTAATGTCCTGCAACAAGGACGGAAAGCAAAGGCGATATATCCTTGTGCAAGTGAGCGAAACACTTGATCCAAGTAAAAAAGAACAGAAGGCTGCCTACGATTTCTGCCTTTCTCAAAGCGTGCCCCCAAATCTAGCCGAGATCAGTAAGGAGCGCATCCGTCGCGCTGGCAAACAACTTCAATCGGATCAAGCCGGAGAGCTGGATTTCAATCAACTTGACGTTGGTTTTCGGGCACTCAAAGTAGACGGTTCCAATATGGCGGAAGTGTTCTATAAACCCGATGAAGTGAAGCAAAATCAGCTCTTTGAGCAAGTCAATAACATCCGTGAAGACCGCACTTCAGAGGATCTGTTGTTCCAAGTGTTGTTGGACTGGGGTGTTGACCTGGCGCTGCCCATTGCCAAGGAGACCATTGACGGTAAGACGGTCTACTTTGTAGATGGCGACGCGCTAGCCGCTTGCTTTGAAGAAGGGGTCAGCGAAGAGTTCGTCAAACTGCTGGCTAAGCGTGAGCCGCTGCGCGTCGTATTTCGAGATGCAGGGTTTGCCAGTGACAGCGTGAAGATTAATGTTGAACAAATCTTCAAGCTAATGAGCCCCGCCACTGACATCAAGACGATTTGAGCGGCGGATTCATGAAACTCAAATTTAAAAAACAGAGCTATCAGACCAACGCCGTCGAAGCTGTGGCGGATTGTTTCGCTGGGCAACCCAAGCGCGATGGCTTGAACTATCGTATGGATCCAGGCCGCGCCATGGACGCCAGCGGCCAAGCCGTGGCAGCGCTGGAGGCAGCAGGATTCAAGAACGCTGATTTGGCCTTAACACTCAGCCAAATGCTGGAAAACATTCATGCCGTGCAGCGCAGACAAAACCTACCTCTCTCAGCCGCGTTGGTCAAAACCAAAGTTTGCGACATCAATCTAGATGTGGAAATGGAGACCGGCACAGGCAAAACATATTGCTATGTCAAAACCATGTTCGAACTCAACGCTAGGTATGGGTGGAGCAAATTCATTGTGGTGGTGCCCAGCATTGCCATTCGTGAAGGCGTTCACAAGTCGCTGGAAATTACAGCTGAACACTTTTTAGACGACTACAAGAAGCGCGCCCGGTTCTTCATTTACAACTCAAAGCAGTTACACAATTTGGAGAGTTTTTCCAGCGACTCAGGCATTAACGTCATGGTGATCAATGTGCAGGCATTTAACGCGACAGGTAAGGATGCCCGCCGCATTTACGAAGAGCTTGACGATTTCCAGTCCCGTAAGCCTATTGATGTGATCAGTGCCAACAGACCGATCATGTTTTTGGATGAGCCTCAGAAGATGGAAGGCGGCAAGACGCTGGATTCTCTGGCCAACTTCAAGCCATTAGCAGTGTTGCGTTATTCGGCCACCCACACGACTACACACAACAAGATTCATCGCTTGGACGCACTAGATGCGTACAACCAAAAGCTGGTTAAGAAAATTGCTGT
>CAIKYO010000101.1 GCA_903831655.1 uncultured Burkholderiales bacterium | reverse complement strand
GTTGATGTGGTGCTCATCGGCTCCAACGATTTGACCGCTGACATGGGTATTGCCGGTCAATATGATCACCCCAAATTGAAAGCCGCTTTTGAGCACACCATAAAAGTTTGCAAAGCACATGGCAAATTTTGTGGGGTGGGTGGTCTCTCTTCAAGACCCGACTTGGTCGCGCAATTTACAAAAATGGGCGCTCAATACGTCTCCAGTGGCACTGACTTGGCATTTTTGGTATCTGTCGCCACAGAAAAAGCCAAGCAAGTTCAAATTCTCAACGCCTAAGCGAGCACTAAAAACCGAATAGTCTCTCTGGATTTGCGCTCAATATCAATTGCTTTTGATCATCGTTGTCACACCAGCGATCTAACAAGTTGAACAGCACCACCGAGCTGTGCTCAGCAAATGAGAGATGCGGGTAGTCACTGCCCCAAATGATGCGATCCGCACTTTGAGCAATCAAGGCTTTGGCCAAGGGATCGGCATCTGTATAGCCGTCAACTTTGGACATGCGGTAAATGCCTGTAAATTTCACATAAGCATTTCTGTTACCCGTGTTGACCAAATCCAAAAGCGCCTTAAATCCCGGAGCATCCACGCCGTCTTTGGCCAAATTCATGCCCAAATGAGCCATTGAGAAAGGAATTTTGAGGCTCTTCAGCATGGGCATCAATTCATGTGTAAGCCAACCTGGTAGCAAGAAATCGAGATGCCATTTAAGATCTTGACACTTTTCGTGAAGAGTGAGGACTCTTTTTTGAAGTTTTGCAGCCAAACCGTCTTCGTAGGGATGGATGGGGCTCACGTTGATGCGAACACCTCGAACACCCAAAGCATCCAAGGCTTTGAGATCTTGGAGATCAGTGTCTTCGTGTACGTCCACGATGCCTCGGCACTGTTGCACCCCCACTTCACGCATGGCATCCAACATGCATTGGTTATCACGTGCATAGGCACTAGGTTGCACGAACACAAACCTCGTCAACCCCAAATGGTTGGCCAATTGTAAATATTCTCTTAAAGGCGCATGGGGGGGTGCGTAACGAAGGTCGGTGCCATAGGGATATTGCTCAGCGGGACCGAAAACATGGAAATGCGAATCACAAGCATTCAAAGGAGATTGAAAAAGAGGTTTTTCATCAAAAGAAAAGGACATGATTGTTGAGTGGGTAAAGTGTTAATTCAAATTTGACTTTAAATCGGCTTTTTTCACTACCTCGTTCCACATCTGAATGTCATCGTGAACTTGGGTAGCATAGTCGTTTAAAGAGTTGGAAATGGCTTTGACTCCAGCAGCATTGAATACATCAATGACTTTAGATTGTGTCAATGCACGGGCCACCTCGCGCTGCATGTGTTGAGCGATATCTTTTGGAATACCTTGAGGTGCAAAAATTCCAAACCAATACATCATTTTGTAGTTTGGATAACCGGCCTGTGAAAAGGTCGGTACGTTGGGTAATAAAGTAGATCGCTGTGGCCCACTCACGGCCAATCCAATGAGCCTGGCATCCTTGATATTTGCTTGAGCGGAACCCACACTGCCAATGGCAAGATCTACCCGATCGGCAGCAACGTCAGTGATCGCAGCGGCAATACCTTTGAAAGGTATGTGTACCATCTTTAAATTATTTTGTGTGAGAAAAGCTTCCATCGCCAAATGTGCCGATGAACCGATTCCACCTGAACCATAGGTCAGGCCATTGGGATTCTTTTGCAAGTAAGCAACCACATCCTTTAAGTCCTTCAAACCTAGACCCGGTCTTGCCACCAAAATGGCTGGTGATTCAGCCACTGTGGTAATGGGCATGAGATCTTTGGTGGGTTGATAGGGTAACTTGTCGTACAGGGCTGCAGAGACAACGAATGAATTGTCAGTTAACAAAAAAGTGTACCCATCAGGAGCAGACTTGGCCACAAAATCCGTCCCCAGCGTGCTTCCTGCTCCACCCTTGTTGTCAACGATCACCGATTGGCCTAACTGAGCAGAGAGCTCCACGCTCAACACCCGTGCGGCAGAATCAGTGAAGGAGCCTGGTACAAAGGGAACAATGATCTTGATAACCCGGTTCGGCCATGTCGTTGACTGCCCATAGGCTGCACTCAGAATGTCACATAAAACAATGGCGAATGCAAAGCAGATTTTGAGTAGCATGATTGAATAACGAGTTGCGTAGGATGAAGGCGTCCATTTAGACGAACAACTCTATTGTATAGACAGATGAAATTTACAAACTCTTCAGCCCATTTCACCCGTTTGCCGGGTTCATTGACCAGGACTTTTCCCTTGTGAACGCAAATTAAAATTAAACATTCAAACACCCATGATTATCTGTAGACAAAAAAAGACCAGACAATGCAGGCGAATTGACTTTTAAATGAGTCAATGGGTGCGTTGCTTTTAGAGGAGAGATTTCCCAAATGGGATGGGCTTGAGCGGGATGGGTTATTTCAGACTGACGACTTTGGACATGTCCATGGGTTTAACACTCCAAGTCAATTCACGCTGTCTGTTGCGAACAGTCATGATGCACTCAATTTTGGTTCCCATTGAGGTGATCTTGTCACAATAACTGGCACTGGCGTGCTCTTTGGCCAAACACAAATGTTTCAAGTTTTCATTGTGTTCATTGATGCAATCATCACCGACAGCCCAAGATATCATGGGTGCGCATACAAAAAAAGCTGTGATGAATTTAATGACCATGCAGTCATCATATGGAAAAGTCATCTTTCATAAATGACATCTTCGTCATGCAGATCAGCCCCTTGAAATAACTCTTTTTGATCGGAAAAATCCTAGTTTCCAAAACAAAACCCCAGCGCACAAGAGGACAAAGTTGTAATAAATGCGGTGCTTTGATTGCAAGCGGATTGAAGCAGAACTCGCCCCCTACAAGATGACAAAATCGTCATCTAATAGATTTGAAGGCAAATTTAATTCACTAAAAATTCAATCAAATGCTCGAAGGTTGTTTCATTGAATTCGGTGTTATCAAATCTTTTGAGTCGCAGATGCTCAGGGGGATTTACTCGCCTTTTGAGGTAATCCTCCCAGTGAGCCAGTTTCCAATCGTCTCGGGGATCAGCGCGGTGAACGATCCTTTTCTTGGCCTCTGTATCGGATAAATCGATCCAAGCCACGCGAATGGATGTATTGAGTGGCAAGTCCAATTTAGCAGGATCAAACATGTCTTGGCTCATGATTTCCTTTGAGAAAGGTCCAACCAAAATCACATTGACACCCAGAGCCAAATTCTCCCTTGCGATGTCCAACAAGCCCTTGTATTCCCAATCCCTGATGTGTGTCAAGTAATAGGGGCTATCCCGATCGTTGGGGTTCCCCGTGGCCACTTCCATGAGGTGTGAACTGAAGGCGCCAAATGCCGTATCTTTGTCCAGGAAAAAATAGTCTTGATTGGTTTTTTCAATGATTCGGACGATAGCCTTTTTAGCCAAGGTCGTTTTACCCGTTCCAGCGTGACCGCTAAATAAAATCAATCTGGGTGCAAAGTGTGCATTAAAATTTTCTAACATCCAACTTCCTCAAAACAGCGTTTTCCTCAACATGAACTCCACTTGGATTCAAAGCTTTGCATCCAAATCCACTCAAGGTGTTGAATTATGGCTTCATTGTCAGCCCGGAGCCAAGAAAACAGCATGGATGGGTCTTCACGGAGACAGGCTAAAAGTCTCCCTCCAAGCTCAAGCGACAGATGGCCAAGCCAATGCAAGCTTAATCGCTTGGATTTCAAAGAGCTTGAATGTCAGTAAATCGAGCGTTGAGATTGTCAGTGGTGAGAGCAGCCGCCTTAAAAAAATCAGGATCTTCAACTCAGACCTAGATACTGTGCGTGAAAGGATCCTTGACCTCATCAAGAATTGACAGATCAGACTGCTCCCTTACAAGCCACTGCAAATCAACGCTCACTGTCCAAGTGCGCCATTTGCATTGGCGCATAACGATCTCCCGCTACAGGACTTTCGTTCATGATTTCTTGAATGCTCTGGAGAACCGCGTGAGACAGATCTACATGAGTAGCGCCGAGGATCTCATCGAGTTGAGCCTCGCGCCTGCAACCTAAAACGGCCACCATGGGAAGCCCCAATACACTCGATTGCTTGAACACCCATGCCACGCACAGCTGGGTCAAACTCAAATGATGGGCAACAGCCAGTTCTCTCAACTGAGAGATGATTCTGAGATTGCGCTCAAGGTTTTCTTTTTCGAATCTGGGTAAATGAAGCCTGTAATCATCCTTGGATTGGGGGACGGTTCCGGCCAGTAGCCCTCTAGAGAGCACGCCGTAGACACTCACCTCCCCCCCTAGCTCCTTCATCGCAGGGAAAATGGCTCTTTCTGCGGAACGTGACATGATGGAGTATTCCATTTGTAGATCTGCAATTGGTGCCACTTTGGAGGCCCTCTTGAGGGTCTCCACCCCCACCTCAGACAATCCAATTTTTCGAACATAGCCAGCTTTGACCATGTCTGCCATCGCACCAACTGTCTCCTCAATTGGCACGTTGGGATCTAACCTGGCCAATCGGTAAATATCAATATAGTCGGTCTTCAAGCGTTGCAAGGAGCAAGCCAAGGCGTTTTTCACAGACGCTGCTCTCGCATCCATACCTAACCAAGAATGATCTGGTCCTCTTAGAGCACCAAACTTAACCGACAAAATTGCTTTTTGCCTTCTCCCGCCTTCAAGCGCTTTTGCAATGAGCATCTCATTGTGACCAGATCCGTAAAAATCTCCAGTGTCAATGTATTCAACACCTTGATCGATCGCTTTTTGAATGGTTCGAATGCTTTGAGCTTCATCGGTTGGCCCGTACAAGTAAGACATACCCATGCACCCCAAGCCTAGTTTTTGATGGACTGGCATTGCTGAGCTTGAATGGACCAAGTTATTTGGGTTCACATCAAATTCCTTAAAAGATAAATTTACTGAATTGCCTCTAAAGAGCCATCAAGAAAACACATGATAGACCGATTTTAGAAAAAAGGGGTTATCAATTTAATTGCTCATCCGAGCAACAACATCAAACGGAGGGTCTTCATGTCAGAGTATTTTGGCTTCAAAATCGACACATCCACCCTTCCCTGGTCAAGAGGCATGTCTTACTTGCAGCCTGTGCAAGAATCAAGAGAGCAAAAGCTTGCAGAAATGCTAAGGGCTTTGCAAATGGCCAATATGGAAGGCGCTAGGCATGGCTTCATTGCACTGATCAATGTTGTTCCCCAGCTCGCAAACAACACCTTGATGAGCCAATTGAGCAGCGCATTGCAAAGCTCAAACATGCCTTGGGCTCAAAAGATTGGACGAGAGATCAAGAGTTTAGGCTTGAAGATATTTGATCAAGCAACCAGCATCCCATCTGGGAGCGTTCATTCAGGTACTTTTAAAGCCGCACAAAAAGCACCTCGTATTGACCTTCAAGCCTGAGGCTTTTGCTCAGAGGAGAAGACGTCGGGCACATGCATCTCTGCAGGAATCGGACCTCGCAGGTAATTTTGGTTGTATACACGTGCAGGCAATTCAACCAAAGGACGCTCGATTTCCTCATAAGGCACCTGTGACAGAAGATGACTGATGCAATTGATGCGAGCTCTCTTTTTGTTATCGGCAGCTACGATCCACCAAGGCGCCTCTGGACGGTGAGTGCGCTCAATCATCGTTTCCTTGGCTTTGGTGTAAGCCTCCCAAAGGCGTCTTGACTCCAAATCCATCGGAGAGAGTTTCCACTGTTTCAGTGGGTCATTGATGCGTGTCATAAATCGCAAATACTGTTCGTCATCGGTAATGGAGAACCAATACTTGATGTGTATGATGCCCGAACGCAGTAGCATTTTTTCAAACTCTGGCGTTGTGACAAAAAATTCCTCGTACTCCTCATCGGTACAAAAACCCATGACTCTCTCAACACCTGCTCGGTTGTACCAACTTCTGTCAAACAAAACAATCTCGCCACCTGCAGGCAATTGGGAAACGTAGCGCTGAAAGTACCACTGGGATTTTTCTCGCTCACTGGGCGCAGGCAAAGCAGCAACTCGGCACACGCGGGGGTTGAGTCTTTGAGTAATCCGCTTAATCGCACCACCCTTACCAGCGGCGTCTCTACCCTCAAAGAGCACCACAATCTTTAATTTTTTGTGTACCACCCAGTCTTGCAGCTTAACCAACTCACCTTGGAGACGAAACAACTCCTTGAAGTACTGATGACGCTCAGCGCGCAACTCTGGGGTGATAGAACCTGATTCAAAAACCTCCTCATCGAGCTCGACCTCTAGCTCTTCGTCCAAGTCATCGAGTCGTTCTAAATAGGTTTTGAAATTGAATTCGAATTTTTTCATTGCGTCCTCTGCTCTAACAGGTCATCGTGACAGCAGCAAATGACAATTTGATGACAAAACAAAACTGCCCTCACCTTAATCCCAAGTTCCAAGTTGCGCTTGAGTAGGGCAAGGAGGCGATTAAGGAAATAGAGGCGAGTGAGGATGAGTTAAGAAGGACTTAACCGAGTTAGTCCATGCTAATGAGCCAAAACAGCATCACCAGTGTCAAACAGGTCATGGCGATGATGAAATGAACTAGCATGACTGACTCCAAGATCGAATGAAAATACAACCCCAACCGGTATTTATCAAGCCGCCCAACAACGGGCGCGCTCAATTCGGTGGGAAGGTGATGGGTTTAAAAAAGTATCAAGCCACCTACCCTTAAAGATCGTCATTTGCCCCTAACACTTGACACAAGCACTCACCGTAACAACCGTAACCAAGGTAACAATCAAAACCAATGTGGGAATAGATGGCTATCAAACTTTCAATTGTCAAAGGATGGGTTGTGTGCATCAAAACACTCGATCAAGTGATCAGAAACATTGGGAGCTGTTTGGTGCAAATACGCTCGAATGCGAGGCGCGGCCTTCCAAGGGGCCGTTGATCCACTCCAAATGGATTGATCCAATAACTCCAACTGCTCACCTGTTTGGTGGAGCACGATCACAGCAGGCAACAAGCTCTCAAACTCAACCTCAGCCAAAAGCCATTCCCCCTCCTGAATCAGACTTTGCAACTTGGCAGACAATGAGTCGGGTGGACTGTAGTTTTGAATGGCTTTGATTGCGGACAATGACAAGGGCTCATCCAAATTCAAGGCATGTACATGGGTGCAATTGCGAGTGAGTTTGGTCTGCAATTGACCCCATTCACCCATCACGTCGATCGCTCGCCCATCCAAATTTAGCAAATGCCCATTCTCATCTGCTTGCAAGCCTACATGTGAAAAAAGCACTCCCACAAGACTCAACCACAGAACAATCCAAATTGCTTTTAAACCCTTCATTAAGTTTGCATTAAGATAAAAATCCCACCTTCTTCTTGCCCTCATGACTCAAGGGTAAATCTTCAATTTGAACTTGTTCACGAGCAGCCAATTTAGCATTTCCAAACCCAGTCATGAGCGCACGTCGCATCTCTCTTGGGGCGAGTTGAGCCAAGCGCTCAATCAAACTTTGAGTTGGCTCTTCATCAAAATATCTGCCCCATCCGTGTTCACTTCGAATGCTTTGGTACAAACGCTTGGCAATTTTCTGAGCTGCCTCAGCACTCAAAGGCTCAATTTCAAACACATTCATGCGGTTCATGATGGGTTTTGGAATGGATCTTTCGTCGTTGGCGGTCATGATCCAAATGACTTGACTGGCGTCAATGGCCACCTCAGCAAACTCATCGGTGAAGTGGCTGGCTGTGTCATGTTCGAGCAAAGAGTAAAGTGCACCCAAAGGATCGTATTGAGCATCTGCACTGGCTTTGTCGATTTCGTCAACCACAATCAATGGGTTGGCGTATTGACCCTCAACGATGGATTCAAAAACTTTACCTGGACGAGCTCCCTTCCATTGTGAGGACGATCCTGAGAGCAACCAGCCCGCGGTCATCGAACTCATGGGCACCAAATTCATACCCGTTCCAAGCAAGTCGGCCATTTGGCGAGCAAAGTGGGTCTTACCTACACCGGGAGGTCCCAAAAGGAGCATGGGAGTCAACTCCAGGTGATCCCCACAGTCTTGACCCAGGGCCAAGTTTCTTTTGAGTTCATCTAGCGGAGACGTGAAATTGGGCAAGGCGTCATAGAGCTCATCCATTTCTGGCAAACCACTGGGCTTGACTGAGAATCGTTCAGGCCCGCTTTCAAGCATTTTTTCGTAAGTGTTGAACAAACTCTCGCGCTCTCTCATTTGTCCACTGTCCCTTAATTTGGAGAGCTTTTTCTCGACCTCGCCAGCATCAAAAACACTCTTCATATTGGCCACAGGCAAATGAAAGCCCAAGCCGCTTGAATTCAGTTGTGCATGTGACATGGATGGATCTCCTTGAAACAATGAATGACTTTCTCAATTGCAATGATAAAAGCATAAGCTGTGCCTGTAAAAAAACAATGCGAAAAAGCCCTAACGCACTCGCTTGGTGCAAGTCAAACCCACGGTGAAGTGTTTTTTGTGGAACCCACTCAGGGTCCTGGTCGTATGAAGATTCACAGGAATGTTATGATCCACAAGTTGTGAGACAAACAGGATCAATGGTGCATGCACTTCGTGACCTTGCCTGGTTTGCTCACCTTAGAGCTGACCCTCTTGCCCGCGACTTTGAGCGGTGGGGGGCCTTAGAAGCAGTCCAAAAATGACAAGCCGAGCTCCTCTCAAGCGTGAGGAGTTGGGTGATCAACACAATTTAATTTAACCCTTAAAGGAGTATTTTATGAGTCGACTTCAATTGAGCTTTGCGTGCTGGGATTACGATCGCACCAGGGCTTTGATGGATGGACGAATCAAAGTCGACGGCATTGACTTGAATTATTTGAACCTCCCAGTTGAAGAGACATTCTTCAGAATGGCACGCTTCAAGGAGTTTGACATTGCTGAGATGTCTTTGTCCTCTTACTGCGTGACCCTTGCCAAGCCCGAGAGGCCTTTCATTGCAATTCCCATTTTCCCTTCACGGTTTTTCCGTCACTCTTGCATCTACGTCAATGCAAAAAGCGGCATCAAAGAGCCCAAGGACTTGATTGGCAAAAAGATCGCCTCTCCCGAGTACCAAATGACTGCGCCGGTTTGGATCCGCGGTATTTTGCAAGACCACTATGGCGTGCCAATCGATGCTCAACCCTACCTTTTTGGGGGCGAGGAGGAGCCAGGACGAATTGAGAAGATGAGCCTGAAGTTACCCCCCAACATCAAAGTCAGCCCCATCGAGCCGCATCAAACGCTCACTCAGATGCTCTATGACGGTGAGATCGACGCGCTGTACACAGCTCGCATGCCCTCCTCCTTCTTAAAGGGAGATGGGGTCGTCAAGAGACTGTTTGACAACTACCAAGAAGTTGAGCGTCAATACTACAAAGACACCTCCATTTTCCCAATCATGCACACGGTGGTCATTAGGCGTGAGGTCTACGAGGCAAACCGCTGGATTGCACAATCTCTCACCAAAGCTTTCATTCAGGCGCAACAAATGACCTATGAAGCGCTCAATGAGACTGCCGCATTGAAGACCATGTTGCCCCATTTGACCGCTCATGTTGAAGAGGTTAAGCGCGAATTTGGTGACGATTGGTGGCCCTACGGTTTAGAGAAAAACGTAAAAACACTTGAAACCTTTACACGCTATCACCACGAGCAGGGGCTGTCGCCCAAACGACTCCAAGTCGAGGAGTTGTTTGCTCCTGAAGCTCTAGAGGCGTTTAAGATCTGACCCAAAGGCCTTTTCCAAGGGGCCGGTCACCAAGGGCCCCTTGGACACACCTCAGCTGCACAACGAATTTTCAAGGACGACGGTAGTTGACCTGGAGCTTTTGCCAGTAAGCGTCGCTCAAATAACTCAGATGCACCACGCCACCCGTTGAGGGTGCGTGCACAAAACGTCCCTTACCCACATAGATCCCTGCGTGGGTGGGTGTGGGTCCAGAACCGAAAAAGATCAAGTCGCCCGTTCGCCTTTGCGCTGGCAAAACTTCGACACCCCAAGCCCTGAGTTGCGTCACCGTGCGTGGAGGCTTTAGAGGGGTTTGGTGACTCAACACGTAGTCGATAAAACCGCTGCAATCAAATCCAGTGTCGGGCGTATTTCCTCCCCAATGATAGGGAGTCCCAACCAGACCAAATGCAAACAAAGCAAGCTCTTGCGCCTGGGACTCGCTTAAGCGTTCGCCAATGATGCCTTGCGCACCATCTTGATTGGCCTCCCGTGAGACACCAACGTGAGCCATTGAGGCGGGTTTGGGGGGCGTCGAGCACGAGACCAAGGCCAACACCCACAAGCACGTGAGCCAAATCGCCCGCATGCGCTTGGGCAAACATAGTGGCGCCCATGATGGGTCAAACTCTTTCAATTTCATCTGCAAATCACACCTTTTTAGCCCTGCCCTCGCCATCGCTTTAGGGGTTGATTATGATTGAGCTTGACGACAAAGTCCAAAATCCTTAAAAAACAAACACATGACATCCACTGAAAACGCCAAGAACTTACCCCTTCACCGCATTCGAGTCCTGGACATGAGCCGTATTTTGGCGGGTCCTTGGGCCACTCAAACCTTGGCCGACTTGGGCGCAGAAGTGATCAAGGTCGAGAGGCCCGTTCACGGAGATGACACCCGGGGTTGGGGGCCACCCTTCCTACAAGACCCGCAAACACAGCAAAACGCCGATGCAGCGTATTTCATGACCTGCAACCGTGGCAAAAAATCCATTACGGTTGACTTCACACAAAAAGCAGGAGCTGACTTGCTGCGTGAGTTGGTGCTCAAATGCGATGTTTTGATTGAGAACTTCAAAGTCGGAGGACTTGAGAAGTATGGCCTTGACTACGAGAGCCTCAAAGCCATTCACCCAGGACTCGTTTACTGCTCGATCACTGGGTTTGGCCAAGACGGGCCCTATGCTGAGCGTCCTGGCTATGACTTTTTGATCCAAGCCATGGGCGGCCTCATGAGCATTACCGGAGAGAGAGAAGGACGACCCGGTGGGGGACCTCAAAAGGTGGGCGTGGCCATCACCGATGTGATGACGGGCTTGTACGCAAGCATTGGCATCTTGGCAGCTTTGCGCAGCAAAGATGAAACCGGTTTGGGACAACACCTCGACATCTCTTTAATGGACGTCCAAGTTGCCGCCTTGGCCAATCAGGCCTCGGCTTATTTGGTGACTCAAAAAGTACCTGAACGCTTGGGCAATGAGCATCCATCGATCGCACCCTACCAATCCTTGCCTGCGAAAGATGGCTATTTCATTTTGGCCGTCGGCAACGACAGTCAATTCAAAAGTTTTTGCGAAGCCGCAGGTCACCCCGAACTCGCGCTCGATGAGCGCTTCACCTCCAACCGTTCACGCGTCGCTCACCGCGAAGCGCTCACACAAGCGCTTGAAGCCATTACCCGCACACGCAGCATCGACGACTGGACACAAACCATGGAACGTGCCAGCGTCCCCTGCGGCCCCATCAACACCTTGGACCGTGTGTTTGCAGACCCCCAAATCAAGCACCGAGGCTTGCACGTGGATCTCCCCCACGCACGCTACGGCACGGTGCCCAGCGTGGCCAACCCCATTCGCCTATCTGAGACGCCCATCCAATACGACAAAGCACCACCCGAATTGGGCGAGCACAACCACGCCGTACTGAGAGAGCTCCTTGGGCTCAATGAGGAACAAACCAAGCTCCTTCAAGCACAAGGCACTATTTAAGCAAACCGCCCCCCCAACACGCTTGTCAGATCATGGGATTCACAATATACTGTATAAATGAACAGTATAGATATCTCGTGGATTGCCCCTCCTCCAAACGCACACCCCTACACTCTCACGCCTAGCGAAAAAGCGTTGCGTGTGGTGCAGGGAAAAGTGCCCGCGGGCTTCCCCTCTCCTGCAGAGGACTTCGCCGTCAAGCGCCATGATTTGAACGATCTTTTGATCACCCACGCTGTCGCAACTTTTTTATGGCGCGTCTCGGGTCACTCCATGACGGAGGCCGGTATTTTTGATGGTGACATTTTGGTCGTCAATCGTGCGCTAACACCGGTGCACAAAGATGTTGTTGTGGCTGAAATCGATGGGGAGTTCACGGTCAAGTACTTCTACAAAAGAGGCGGGCAAATCAAACTCCAACCGGCCAACCCCACATTCCCCGAAATCACCTTCAAAGAGGGGCAAAGCCTGCGCATTTGTGGCGTGGTCACGAGTTGTATCAAACGCTTTCGCAAAACCACGCAGAACCTAGATTAGCACCTCATCGCCCATTCACCCCCAGCGTATCGAGCAAGGACCCATCACCGTGTATGCACTGATCGACGGCAATAATTTTTACGTCAGTTGTGAGCGTGTTTTTAGACCCACATTGAACGACCACCCTGTGATCGTTCTCTCCAACAACGATGGTTGCGCCATTGCGCGCAGCAACGAGGCCAAGGCACTTGGCGTTGCCATGGGAGCACCTTGGTTCAAAGTGCAGCACCTCCAAGAGAGCGCGGGACTCGTGGCGCTCTCGGCCAATTTCACCCTGTATGGCGACATGAGCGAGCGCATGATGACGATTGCCGCGGGCCTAGGCCCCACACAAGAGGTGTACTCCATTGACGAGTCCTTTGTTGGACTGCAAGGGATTCGAGGTGATTTAACACAACGCGCACGAACCCTGCGCTCACGTATTTTGCAGTGGATTGGCATACCCACTTGTGTTGGCATTGGACCCACCAAAACACTGGCCAAATTGGCCAATCACATTGCAAAAACGGCTGAGCGAAAACCAGGCATCTACCCCAAAGAATTGGCTCAAGTCTGTAACCTCGCCTGTCTCAGCACAGAATGCTTGCAATCGCTCTTCAAAACCACTGAGGTGGGAGAAGTTTGGGGCATTGGGAGACGCATACAAGCGCAGCTCAATGACGCGCATGTGCAAACCGTGTGGGACTTTTTACAACTGCACCCTCACATCGTCCGCGATAACTGGGGGGTCGTGTTGGAGAGAACGCTCAGAGAACTCAAAGGCGAGAGTTGTCTAAGTCTTGAGGAGGCGCCCAGCCCAAAAAAAGAAATCGCTTGCACCAGAAGCTTTGGCAAACCCATTTTGACGCTCCCGCCTTTGCTGGAAGCCGTCTCCGAATTCGCATCCAAAGCGGCTGAGAAATTGCGCCGCCAAGGCTCAGCCACATCCCGCGTTTTGGTCTTTGCACGAACCAGCCCCTTTCGCAGCGGCCCCTCTTACAGTCAAAGCGTAAGCATCCCTTTGAGACACCCTTGCTCGGATACACCCAGCTTGGTACGAGCGGCGGTAACTGGCATGCACCAGATCTACCGAGCTGGTTTTCAATTTGCCAAAGCGGGTGTGATGCTGCTAGAACTCGAGCCCCAAGGCGAGCGTCAAAGCGAATTTGATTGGCAAGAGGATCCTCTCTTTGAACAAAAATCAAAGGTCAATACCGAAAGACTCATGCAAGCCTTGGACCACTTGAATGCGCGCTACGGCAAAGGCACACTGAGCGTAGCCAGTACCGGTGCGAGTCGCACGCAACGCGAGTGGAGCATGAAGCAAGAACGCCTAACACCTCAGTACACAACCCATTGGAATGACTTACCGCTTGCGAGGGCTTGATAGCTGAGAGTGGCGCTTGGCGATCAGGCCATCAACGCGTTGAGTCCATCAGACAAAGTCGTGAAAACCTCAGGGCACCCAAAATCGCCCAAATCGATTCCCTCAAGGGCTTGAATACGCCTGAGGCATTGGGTTAACACATGAAACTCATCCCTTCCCTCACCACTCCAAGGCAAAGCGCGGGTAAAAGCCGTGAAAACACTTGGTGCGGTCGCACTGGACCAAAACGCCATCTCCTCGTCACCCAATCCCAAAGGGCTTTTTGCACTGGGCTTGAGCACCAATTGATCAAACACCTTTGCCCGCAAAGAGGAGGTTTGTAGTGGGAATTGACTGAGCATAAAAGCACTTTGATCCTCACTTAAATGGGGCTGCAATCGACGCAACTCTTGTCTTCCTGCTTTGGTCAGACTCAAGCTTGAAGCACCTCTTTGCCAAGTCGTTTGCTGCTCATGGCGTTCAAGCACAGATGAAGGTAAATTTAAATTGGGATTGATACACACCCAGGAGGTCACTTTGGATCCCAAGCGAGGCACAAGCGCCAAGGCAAGCTGAGCAGACCAGTCATGACTCACCAACTGCACGCGCTGCAAATCCATCCGATCAAACCACTCTTCAAGCATGAGCACTTGGGTCTGTAGGTCAATGCGCGCGGTACTTCGCAAATGATCCGACAATCCAAAACCAATCAAATCAGGCATCAAAACGCGCTCCCCCATCCTGGCGCGCTCCATGGCCCAGGGTACGAAAAACGCACCCGATGAACCCAAGCCATGCAAACACACCCAGGCCTTGGGCTCGTGATCTGCGCGAGTCTGCAGGGACACCCCCAACGCTTGGGGTTGGGTGTCCCAGTGGTGCAGTCTAAGGCCAGCAAAGGATGAGAGATCGTTGATGTAAGAGGAGACAAGGCCCTTTTGCATCCAAGGCAGCATCAGGCGTTTGAATTCATGCATCTCAGGCCTCAAAGCGTCCTCACGCAAATATTGCTGGGTCTGCTCCCGTAAAACTTTGGTTTGGACACGTCGACGTTTGAAAAAATCCACCAACGGTTTTGCACAATCGTCGGCCATCAATCCCGATTTCACTTCGGTGTGTGCGTTGAGCAAAGGATTTTCAAATACATTTAGCACTGAGCCCGCAGCGCCTGCTCGCTCGTCTTTTGCACCGAACACGAGCTGCTTGATGCGCGAATTTAAAATAGCCCCTGCACACATCACACAAGGCTCAAGGGTCACAAATAAAGTACACCCCTCAAGCCGGTAATTTCCCAATTGACGCCCTGCCTCTTGAAGAGCCAACACTTCGGCATGTGCACAAGGATTGTGCGTGGACACAGGCATATTGTGGGCCTTGGAGATCAATTGCTCGCCGAGAAAGACAGCTGCACCCACGGGCACCTCGCCCATGCTTTGAGCAAAGTGAGCCTGCTCCAAAGCAATCGCCATTTTGGCGCTATCTGAGCCATTTTGCTCGTATTGAGCCATGTCAGTCCAGACCTTGTGAGGTCAATGACTTGGGCAAGACCATCCCCAAGCGCTCCATCCACAAAGCCAATCCTTGCTCTGAAGGAGTTCCACTTGAGTACTTTGCATGCATTTTTTCATGCGCCTCGGGACGGTGTTGATTCAACTTCATTTTGAATTGATAGTGCGTGACTTTCATAGAAAATCCCACGATCGCAGACAGCATGCTGTCTTGAAATGACTCGGGCAAGGAGCGCCACTGCTCAGCGTAACTCTCTTCATGATCAGCAATCAACTGCTTCAAGAGGTGATCTTTATTTTCAGACTCGTGGACAAATTCAATCTCCCCTTGAACATGCAAAGTCAGATAGTTCCATGTAGGCACTCGCACCAAGTCGGGGTAGACACTCGGAGACATGTAGCCTTGGGGTCCCATAAAAATGGCCAACGCCTTTGGATGACTCACAAGCGCGGAAACCTGGGGGTTGCTTTTTGCGAAATGACCTTTTAAAACCCAAGAAGGCAAATGGTTTTCCTCTCCCAAAGGAGCCTCTTGCACATGACACTGAAGCGGCAGATGAGTCACCTTGGGTTCCCCAGTCTCAGTGACGCTGACCAAAGTGGCCAAGGGGTGCTCCAACATCAAGGTCTGTGCAAGCTTTAAATCCCCTCCCTTGAATGCGGGGGGCAGGTAAATTGAATCTTGGGTCATGTTGAAACCAATAGGAGAATGGAAAAGCTCACAGAGCACAAAAAAGACAACACCTTGAAAACCAAAACAGAAACATCCTCATTGAGCAACTCAAGCATCTGAGCTTGACTCACAGTTTAATACAACCGCCAAACTCATCCAAATCAGCTTGGGATTGTCGCAATTGAACATTTTGGAGCGACCTATGCCCTTCACCCTCGCCCCAGGCACAACTCCACATGGCCTCCCCGAACTGCCTCATCACCTCTAGGTGCGCGAGCAAAATCAACCCACACAATTCAAGAGCGATCCGAACAAACCATGCGAAAGTTCTCCATGCAAAACTAAGCATCTGGGACCTTTTGATCTGTAGGTCCGAGGGTTTTTAACTCTTCAGCTGCATCACCCGGCACGGGTTTTGGGCGCAGGGCAGCCAAATTTTGAAACTTATTTTTAGCCGATGCCTGCCTCAACGCATGTCCCTGAGACCCATTGGGTGAGGAGTGATCGGTCTCATCAAACCAGCTCAAACTCAGCAAATGGCGGTAGTCGTGCTGCAAAAATAATCCCTTGACCCGACCATCTAAACGTCGTTCAGAATGCCCTCCTTGTTCATTGAAAGCGTGAGCCTTGATCCATTGATCATGTTTGGCAGCTGTGGGTGGGCGTTGAATTTTCACCTCCCCCAGCTCCACTTGTAGGGCATGTGAAAACTCAAGCATGGGAATTTTTACATCGTAGAGGTGTGTGCCAGCCGATAGAAAGACGGCATGTCCCTGACCCAATCGAGACAATTGTTGGACCGATACACGGTCGCATTGAGTGTGCGATTGGCTCGACGATTCCGT
>CAIKYO010000100.1 GCA_903831655.1 uncultured Burkholderiales bacterium | reverse complement strand
AGTCGATTCCATATTTAAATGGAGGACTTTTCCATCCCTCAGAGGGGCCTTCTGGAGACTATTACGACACCGCTATGCGGGGGAAGGGTGTAACTGTTCCAGACGAATGGCTCAGAGGCCTATTCTCTACATTGAAAACTTACAACTTCACAATCGATGAAAATCTGGAGAACGATGTTGATCTCTCGATTGACCCTGAAATGCTTGGCCGCATATTCGAAAACCTCCTAGCGGAAATAAATCCTGAGACTGGACTCGCAGCCCGCAAGAGCACCGGTAGCTACTACACCCCAAGATTGATTGTCAGTCACATGGTGGATGCGGCCTTGCTGGAATTCCTCATAGCTCAAACTAAAATTTCAACTGAGAAGTTAGTGGTTTTGCTTTCACTGGATCGTTGGGATGATCATCAGTACCCATTGACAGCTAAAGAAAAGTCAAAGGTCATTAGTGCCATTTCGAATTTAAAGTGCCTGGATCCAGCCTGTGGCAGTGGAGCTTTTCCGATGGGCTTATTGCAGAAAATACTTTGGATAGTCAGTCAGACAGATCCAAACGGAGAAGACTTTTTGGATTCAATGGACTTCGAGGGTACCGAGCATTGGTTCTCGGAAGGGCGTTTGGATTATCTACGAAAGCGAAAAATCATACGAGATGTTCTTTTTGGTTGCGACATACAGTCCGTTGCAGTTGAAATTGCAAAGCTTCGGTGTTTTCTGACCCTAATTGTTGATCAAGAAATACACGATGACCTCCCTAATCGAGGAGTGGTCCCATTACCTAATCTGGATTTCAAGTTTGTTTGCGCAGATTCCCTCACTCCTCTCGAAGAATACACTCAAATGTCGTTCGGAGATGATCCAAATTTGGAGATTAGATTGGATGCAATCCGCAAGAAGTATTTTACTGCGAACAGCGAAGCTCGAAAGAGTAAATTGAAGGAGGACTATCAAGCCTTAATTAATTCGGAGGAGTCGCTTTTCGAAGAAAGTGCAAGATTTATTCAATTGAAATCTTTCAATCCTTTCAAAGAAAATAGTCAGTCAAAGTTTTTCGATCCTCATATTATGTTCGGTCTTGAAAAGTTCGACATAGTTATTGGAAACCCTCCCTATGTGAGCGTGAAGGCGATCTCCGCTACCGACAAGGCTCGGTTCTCGCAGATCTATGAATCCGGCAAGGGCCGTTTCAATCTTTTCACCTTATTCATAGAACGAGGTCAACGTTTATTGAAAGACCAAGGCAATCTTGTTTACATTATTCCCGATGGACTTTTTTCTCATACAGAATATAAGCATGTGCGCAAATTTATTTTGACACATGGAAGTGTCATTCAAGCTATTTTATTCACTAAGCGAGTTTTTGAGGCCGCTGTCGATACTGCAATTATTCAAATAGCAAACACAAAAAGAGATGAAGATATTCGTGTTTACCGAGATCTAACTCAGCTTACGGGTGAATTTAGCAATGATGATTTGAATGTACCCGAAGAATATATTTTTCCATTTATGGTAGAGCTTGAGAACCGTTCTCTAATGTCAAAAATAAAGAGCCATGGCGATTTCCCTCTTGAATCCGGATATGAACTTCAACAGGGAATTATCTACTCCGGCCAATCAAAAGAAGAAGTT
>CAIKYO010000099.1 GCA_903831655.1 uncultured Burkholderiales bacterium | reverse complement strand
GATCAATCGCTTGGGATTCAACAATCAAGGATTGCAAAATTTCGTCAGCAATGTGATGCAACACCAATCTCACCCCAACCCCTCTCACATGGTGCTGGGTTTGAACATTGGAAAAAATGCTGCCACACCCATTGAGAACGCCTTGGATGACTACCTCAAAGGACTAGAAGGCGTCTACCCTTATGCCGACTATGTGACCATCAACATCTCCAGCCCGAACACCAAAAACTTGAGAGCACTTCAAACCGATCAAGCCCTCGAGACGCTCCTTGAAGGACTGAGTGCCAAAAGGGCTGAACTGGAGCGCATTCATGATGGCAAAAAAGTACCCCTGTTCATCAAGATTGCACCGGATTTGGAGCCTGAACAAGTGGAGTTGTTTGCCCAAACCTTAAAACGACATGCGCCCTGCGATGAGTCAGCCCGGCAAGGACTTTGGGGGGTCATTGCCACCAACACAACCTTGGACAGGCAGGCTGTGAAAGGGCTGGCTCATTCAGATGAAGCGGGTGGACTCTCCGGGGCACCCGTCTTTGAGAAAAGCAACGCCATCTTGTCTCAACTGCGCGCGAGCTTGGGTGAGCATTTCCCATTGATTGGCGTGGGTGGCGTGATGAGTGCCAATGATGCCTGTGAAAAAATCAAGATGGGCGCCAATTTGGTCCAAATCTACAGTGGCTTGATCTACAAAGGCCCAGAGCTGATCCATCAAACAGCAAAGGCGTTGAGCCAAACGACCCAACGCCTTTGATTGAGAGAGGCAAAACTTGCGTTGTTAAACGCTCAAGATCAACGCTTTTTAGCCGTTGTTTTGGCTGTATTTAAAGCAGAAGAAGCCATGGTTTTGACGTTTTGATCGGCCAGATCGGCAGCTTGTTTCACTGCTTTTTGCACAGACTCTAATGCACTGGTTCCAGCAGAGACAGCCGTTTTAAAGGCAGCCACAGCGCCCTCGCTACCTGCGGGGGCATTTTTGGCCATGTTGTCAAAAAACTCTTGGTACATCTTTTGTCCTTTGGCCATTTGGGCCTCGAAGACAGAACCGATCTCGTGAGAGGAGCCCGTTGCGATGTCATACAAGTGACGGTTGTAAGTCACTGCTTTTTCTGCCAAGGGCTGAAAAAGCTGGGCTTGGAGCGCCAACAAATCTTGCGCGTCTTTGGCGCTCAGTGCTGAGGTGGTGCTCTCATGGGTATCGGACAATGCAGACTTGGCTGCAGCCATGTTCAATTCAATCAATTGTTCCACGCCAGCAAAAGCTTTTGTGGTCAAACCCACCAATGTCTCCAAATTGGATTTATTAGCGGCCATGATTTGCTCAGGGGTAAGGCTCATGTGTTTTCTCCGTCAATTCAAGTTAAAGGGATAATGGATCGGCAGATGGCTTTAAGAGACCCACCAAGCACGATGCAATATGACCAAAGTATAGGGCTCAAGTCTTTTAAAACAAGTCCAATTGATCAAACCGACACCACTTTAGAGAGCAATTACTAAATTTCCCTGAAACCAAAGGGCCTATCCAACTTGGGACCTGAGATTGAATCCTCACCATGAATGACTCCAACGCCCTCATTGACAAAAGCACCCTACAGGCCATTTTGCACTTGTCCT
>CAIKYO010000098.1 GCA_903831655.1 uncultured Burkholderiales bacterium | reverse complement strand
TGAAGATTAATTATCAAAAGATCCTGAAGATCAAGAAGTTGAGTGAAAATAGATTATTTGAAATGGGAATGACCATGATGGATCCCAATTCCATAGATCTTTAAAGTATAAATACTAGGAACGGACCAAAAGTCCTGATCCGCCTTTAACTCCTTGTGCGGCATAAATTTTCATTGTTTCGTGTCGAACAAGTCAGACGCTACATCCCATCTGGAGGGCAATAACGTTATTCGTTTTGCCTTTCTTGATATCTTCCAAAATGCGCAATTGACGATCCGTTAATTGACGGGGAGAACGTGCTTGACGGGCCGCGCGAAGTCGAACTTGAAGATTTGCACGGTGAATGAAGTTGCAGAGAATTGAGCCCACGATCATGAAAAAGTCACTCTCTTCGGGAAGCCCCTTGATCTACTTTTTGAACGTTATGGAGTTACTCCTCGATTGGCTCAAGGGAAGAAAGAAATATTTACTCACTCAAGAAATATCTAAGGTATCTACATCGAATTCGATAAATGTTTTCAAGGCAAGAAAACGTGAGCCCCCCCTGAGATCAAAGGTATTTGAATCAAGAAAGGCGATGAGCTCCAAAATCTTCTTAGTAAACCTCTAATGAACTCCTTTAAATTTCAACTCTTCTTTTCAATTTATTTAATCAATTTGAAGGTGCATATAACGCTTCGCAAGAAGTATGCGCTGATTTGTTAGTGGTGATTGCGGTACTTCCAGTTTCTTAGCGACTCTAGAGATCGCGTTCTCGCAGGATTTCACTTTGACACCTTTTAGACGCGCAATCTCTCTATTGGATAACCCCTCAGAAATATATTTAAGCAACTCAATTTCTGTAGGCGAAAGTTTGCGAAGTGGTGACTTCACAACATTTGTTGGATCAATTTCATTCACAATTAATTGTGACACTTATTGACAAACGCCGCCTGACGGAGGTTTTTCTACAGACTTATCAAGGCAATGCCATCTAAGTAAATTGTATAGAGAGAAATTGACTGATTTTGGAGGGAACTCGCCCCAAAAAGGTGCTAATCCAAACCTTATTAGCCTTGTTTATTAGAATTTAATAATGCTACAGAAGTGGACGCTCTTTGTCATCAGAAAGCGCCTCGTGATTCTGCTGCTTTGGATATTTATTCTGGCAATTGGCGCTCTGTCGTCAGCTGGTCTTGACTCTCGATTAAGCGCATCGGTCTCTATCCCCAACAGCGCCTCCTCAAGAGCTAATCAAATCCTTTCCCGTGATTTTGATGAGAATATTGAAGGAACATTCACCGTAGTCGATTATTTTCATCAAGCATCCGCGATGCAGATTTCAACCCTGGAAACGAAGATAAAGGCCGCCTCGCAAATTATTCCCGGCTCCTATATCGCCGAATCCAAGGCGATTGGAGGAACTCTCTTCTCCAATATAAACACCCCGCTATCGCTATCAAGAGCGTCAAAGTACACCGAGCCATTTCGGGCGGCGCTAAAGAAAAGTGGAGTTCCAGGTGCCCTTGTCACAGGTCCTCCGGCCGTTGAAAGCGACGTCACGCCAGTATTAAATAACGATCTACATCGCGGAGAACTGATGGGCGTAGTCATCTCGTTGGCAATATTGATA
>CAIKYO010000097.1 GCA_903831655.1 uncultured Burkholderiales bacterium | reverse complement strand
TGCTTGTGACCTGCCCCCTACCTGCCGTACCAAAGTGTCGGGTTTCTGGGGGGAGAGCAGGGCGAAATGAACGGGCTGTGGATAACTTTTGAGCGGTTTTTTTCTTCAATGATTTCAACGCTCAAAGTCGGAAATCTACTAAAAGCACAATTTCTCGTGATTTTTCTTGGATAACTCGCTCGATCTGTGGATAACTCGCGCAGATTGGCGAGCAAGCCCTACAGGCGCTGATCTGGATTCTCAACACTCAAAATATTCGGAAGGGCGAATCGAAGCGCTGTAGGGCTTTTAAAAGCATCGCACTTTGCGAGTTGCTACTGAAATTTATACGTCTAGTGGTGCGGTTTGTATCTACAGCCCGAATGGTTTCTGTAGGTCTAAATTTCTGCGCTGCGGATTTTTTCGGTGAAGTACTTTTCAAAAGACCATGGTGATTTTTACTCGGTACCCGTCCAAGTTTTCGGGTTACCAAATATCGGTTGTCCATCTGCGTGTCTGAAAACAAACTTTAGTCACTTAAACGAAAAAGGACTAAAGATGACAACCAATCGAAAAATTCAAGAATTGCAAGAACAGCAAGTGCGCGAGATAGCTAAGCAGCGTTTGCAATCGGCAATCAACTCCCTGCAGCGAGCCATGTTTGACTTAGAGGTCTACGCTGATAAGTATGACAACGCAAGTACAGACTACGACCGCGCAAAAATAATCAACTACGCAATCAATCACTTGTATTGCAACATTCAGCCGAACTTACGCATTGACTTATTGGCAGACAGCCAGGCTGAGTTAGCAAAACTGGAGGTTGTCAATGCGTAAGACATTTGACCCAGCTAATCTCACTCAATTTATTGGAACAACTGGCTATTTCCGTATCAGCCGAAGGCACCTGCTTACTGATGGCACCAAGTACTTGGCTGAAGAGGCTGAGTGTTTTTGGGTGATGGATGCGATTGCCAGTCACCTTAGCGAGATTGGCACTGAGGACTGGTTTGTCCAAGTGCGCATGACTGTCAATGGCAACAGGGCAATGATGATCTACGAGGACGGAAATGGCAAAGAGCATGCCCGTCAAGAGATTCCATACACAGACTTTCCAATGCAGGCAATTTCACTTTATGCATGCTGGGATGGAGAGCATTGGGTGATCATGCTCCCCAGCGAGTATTGACCTGAGTAGGGCCTGATTGGATGCTAAGGAATCCATACTGAGCCCATAGCAACCATCGTGCGTCCTGCGCGTTAAGAGCACGAATTTCAGTCTTGATCACTTGGCTACAGCCATTAACCTTGGCTCATACTGATGCTTGGTGCGTGAGCATTTAGTAATTATCACGAGAGTGACATTAGGGCGCACAAAAAAGCCAGCACGATGCTGGCTAGTGGTTGAACGTCTTACCGTCTTAGTGGTGTGACTGCTGAGATTCTTGGTCACGAAGCTTGATCAAATCAGCAGCCGTCAATTCAACATTCTTGCCATCAACTGCAACAACAATACCGGTAT
>CAIKYO010000096.1 GCA_903831655.1 uncultured Burkholderiales bacterium | reverse complement strand
TCGGGAACGGTGGTCGTTGCCGTGAGATTAGGCCGAAATGTTATTGGCACGCTCATGGTGTCAACCTTCCTGCCGGACGCGCCCAGAGAACTAATCCTATTATCTTAAATGGGACATAGGAACTGGAACTCATTTCCATTCTCAAGAATTCGCCTATAGAATTGATATAGATACGCTTCATGGCATAGTCATTTTCTACTAGACCATCCATCGTTAATGTTCTAGTAGCACAAGGAGAAGTGGAATTGTCGGCATAGAATTGAATTTGCATGACAGGGGCCTCTCCAATTGGAAAAGCTTGAAAATAGAAGTCTATGTATCCGAACTGTACTTTTTGCCCTGCACCAACAAAGGGATTCCATCGAGTAGAGATAATGTCTGCCGTAATTAGGTTGCCATTATCGGTATCTCCAATGTTAAGTTGGTAAACAACACCATCTTGTCCACCACCGAGAAGGGTAGGCATACGCGATTGAGCAAGATAGGTATCCCATGCAACTGAATTAGCTGATTCCCAATTGCTCACTGGTTGCACACCCGCCACACATTCAGCCCAAGTTATGTCCTGTGTTTCAAAGTAAAGTCCAAGGCAGGACATCGGCATATCGAAGATAGACCAAGTAGTTTCAAGGAAATTATAAACGAGAGCATTTGTCGACATCTGATTGCCCAAGGATGGATACAACATCCAGGACTGGTTTATGTTATCAAAGCGTATACCAAAGCATTGGCCAACCCAAGCCTGATTGATCTGCATGAATTGATCGATAATGTTCAAATCGTACCTTTGAACATTAACCCCATCACTTGCAATGAGTCCTTTATACCCTATCGACGTAATACGCTCATCATAATCAATTGCTGCATATGGGGCGTTGGTACTCTTTGAGCTATTTATTTTATCCCATCTAAAAGGGGCAAAATCAGAGCCCGTATACCTAAAAGTCCAAGTGCTATTTGTAAAGAAAACAACGAAGTGATCGCGAAGGTAACTAGAGGCCTGAAGGAAATCATCTGTTGGCGCTTCGAGGAAGCCGCCTTGTCCTGTAACATCGGATACCAAGTTTATAGGGTTGAGAATGGCAGACCAATAGATTGTCTGACCCAATAAGGAATTAGTTCCCGCTGGAGTCGCTGCCGTCGTTAGTGTTGGACGCTGAACTAGAAATCTGTTCTTGTAAACGTCTATCTCTAAACAGGTTGCTATATCATTGGTAAATGAATTGTAATCAGCCTGAGTGATAGAGAATGGAGGGCGATAAATATTAGTCCCATTAAACGCGGTAATGGGATCGACATTGTTGGTGAAATACAGGCTTCCCTGCCAGTTTACCCAGTTGAAGAAATTGGAGAAATCCCCTGTGAAATAGTCGCCTGCAAGAGTAGCAGTAACGGTGAAGACAGTGCCAGCAGGAACAGGAGGAGGTGGAGGAGTTGGAACAGTTGTGAAATTTACAACAATAACTCCAGTCGTATAATTAACCGTAGAAGTAGATGGCTTCATGTTTCCAGGAGAACCACCCGTGAAACCTCCACTTCCATTATCCGTCATGGTGCCACCTGGATAGGAAACAGTGACAGTATAAGGCGTCAATGCATCTGTGTAGGGAAAGACAGCAGTAAACCCAAGATTGAAAGTAAAAGGAGCAGTAGATCCATTTTGCACCGTATAGGTTTGGGATATGGTGTTCAATGGTACAAAAGAGTCTGTATTATCTACAAACAAAGACGCCCTGCGGGTGTCAGCGACCACTAAATGCGCCATATCGGTTGTTTCGTCAGTCCATTGCATAATGCCCATAATGGGCCTGTTTATGTTTGATGCAGGGCTATAATTAGCATATATATTTACTCCGGCGACAAAGCTAGAGTTAAAGTCGATAGAATAAGCGCCAGTGCT
>CAIKYO010000095.1 GCA_903831655.1 uncultured Burkholderiales bacterium | reverse complement strand
TGGTAGCCTATAGCTTGCCAAACGGGAATTTTCTTCAAGTAGGTGTGGCCAGAAAGTGTGGTCTCAAACGCAAAAATTTTTCCAGCTTTCACGTATTCATCGATCTCCTTCAGCATCAAGCGACCCGCTTTAAATGACGCAGTCTCGGGATTGAACGGAGCTAGACCAGCAGCAATCAAATCAGCGTTGATGAACGTGAGTGTTTGAGCCTCAACAGGCAGGAAGTCGCGGGCAAAAGTGGTTTTGCCAGCGCCATTGGGTCCTGCAATGATGATGATTTTTTTCAAGTTTGTCGGCTGCCGGGGCTAAAAATTGGCCCAGTGCTTGCATTTTAAGCTCTTGGCATCAAGCTGCCAACCGCTTAAACCTAGAAACTTCCGGAAAAATTACCGTCATTGCCACCTAACAAAGAAAGGACTTGCTTGAATCAGCTCAATGACCAAGTAATTGGCTATGTGGGCACATGTAAGGTCATATGGATGATGGAATTACTATAAGCGTATGACTTTTTGCTTTTTTCCAAGAAACCTGTATAAACCTGCTAAATACATTGAAATTTCAGGATTTATAGCTGTCCTGAACCAGTGGAGTGGCAGATGATAAAAGTCACCTTAAACAGCGCAGCTTATGAAGCCTTGAGACAGGCTTTTCCCAAGCCTGCCAAAACCCATAGTTTTTTCTTTTTAAATGTTCGCTTTTATCTTTTCAAATAAGTATTGAGCATCTCTTGCTACGCCTGAAAATCTGCCACTCCCCCAAGTGTGAAGCCAGGGCAGACCTAAAAAGTACAATCCGTCGACTTGGGTCACACCTCTTATATGCACAGGATCGCCTCTGCCATTGAAGACGGGAACATCCACCCACAAAAAATCTGGAGAAAAACCAATGCACCACACAATACTTTTGATCCCCGCCTTCTTGAAATTCAATTTAACTCGTTCTTCCTTGGGCGTCCAGACCGGTTCATAAACTGAAGCGGCAGGTGCTTGGAGCTTTTGACTTTCGATGAATTGATCTATGCTCGCGTTGATACCGTTGTAAATGGCATCGGCATTGTCCAAGTTACTTTTGAGGTTGGGTAAAAACTGCAACTCTTCGCCGTCCACTCCTGTCATCAATCCATACAGTTCCATGCCTTCTAGGGCAAACCTTCGAAAATCGATATCACGACCACCATCTCTTCCCGTGACGTAGTGATTGGTGTTGTCTCTGACACCTTCTCTCAAAGGGTGCTCGGTGACAGGCATGTCGTAATAGTTCATTTCCGCTAGCCAGTCGACCACGTCCTTTCCGCGGTAAAAACGAGCACATCTGGGTGCATCGCCTGTTGCCAAATAGACTTTTCGCCCTGATAGGTGCAAATCCTCTGCGATTTGAGAGCCAGATTGTCCACTGCCCACTACCAAAACAGGGCCTTCTGGTAGCTTGTTGGCCGATTGGTATTCTGCGGAATGGAACTGTGCAACATCAGAGGGGAACCGTTCTGCGAAGCGAGGTACGATGGGTTTGTGGTAGCCCCCGGAGGCAACAACAACCTGGTCTGCCGTGAAGTCACCCACACTGGTTTGGACTTCAAACTTGTCTTGAGCCACCGCGGGTCTAACCCGTTTGACTTCAACACCTTGAAGAGCTGGGGCATCAACATGGGCGACAAAACCGTTCAACCATTCATTGATTTCATTTTTAACCATAAATCCATGCGGGTCATCTCCTTGATAGGGCCAACCCGGAAGATTACACTGCCAGTTCGGGGTGACCAGGCTGAAGGAATCCCATCTTTGTGTTCGCCAACTGTGGACCAAACTTCTTTTTTCGATGACCAAGTGATCGATTTGTGCTTGCTTAAGGTAGTAACTGAGTGACAATCCGGCCTGGCCACCACCAACGATGATGACTGAATAGTGTTTGATTTTGGGGTCTATGGTTGACATATAGGGGGCTTTATTCTTTAAAACTGACGATGGTCACTTTGCTCTCGTTGGAATTCGAGAAGCCAACCGCTTTATCTTGAATTTCAGCCAGTTGATCCATGGCTTGAGAGCAACCAAACCCGTATTTTTCACGAACTCGCTCAGAGGCGATGTGAAGAGCTTGGGAGCTCAGTTCTAGGAACTCTTCCATCTTGTAGCTTTCACCGACTTTTAAAAAGTCTTTGATCACCAAAGAAGGGGAGTAGCAAAGGGTCTCACTGTTGTCGGGCCAACGAACTTGGAAATGCATTACGGGCATGTTGATTTTTCCTTCGAGATCAAAGATTGGTAGATCGATTCGTGTTTTTGGGCAGAGGCATCCCAACTGAAAATGTTTGCCAGTGTTTGCGCTGACCTAAGCGTTTGGGAAGGCGAAAATGAGGCCATGGCCTCTTTCATCGCATGTGCAATCGATTCAGGGCGCAATGGATCGGCCCAAGAACAGTGCTCTGCGCTTAAATATTCGGTGAAGGGTTTGATGTTGGACACCACAATGGGGGTGCCCGCACACAAGGCCTCCAGCGTCACCAACCCAAAGCCTTCTTTGATGGAGGCCATGACCACCAGGTTTGCAGATTGCATGAGACTGGGCATCCAGTCGTGGGGAATGGGGCCAGTGAGCAGCAAGGTGCTGGGGGGACTCTTGGAGAGCCCCAGATCTTCAAGTGTTTGATTGAACAATTCAACATACTTCGAGTGGTCCAAAATCGAGGCGCCTCCTGCAACGACCAGTTGAGCGCTCGGGAATTCGATCAGGAGGGAATGAAACGCTTGTAGCACGCGTACGGTGTTTTTTCTCTCCTCTACGCCGCCCAGGCACAAAATGATGGGACCTAGGTCCGACAAACCCAGTTGCTCTTTGACCTCTTTTTGTAAATGTTCATTTTTATTTGAGAAAAACTTTGAATCGACCCCGTTATTGACCAAGTGGACTAAGCGATTGAACTCTTTGGTGATCTTTTCTTGCCAAAAAGGGCTTACTGCTAAAACCTCATCGGCTTCAGATACGGAAAGAGACTGCCATTCTTGAACCGCTTGGTTTTCAAACACATCCAGGTGATGCACCGTTCTGACAAAGTGTTCGATCAACCCTTCTTGTTTGAGCGTGAGCAATGCATTCGCACCAATTCCGTCATGGGCATGAAAGATGTCGGGTTGATGGTTTTTCAAGTACGACTTCAAGTGAGTTACATAGGATTTGATTCTTCTGTAGACCATGTGAAAGGTGCTGGGGTCCTTGATCCGCTCGATGGGGACCAGTTCCAATTGGCATGAGGTCTGGCGGAAAAAAGCTTGTCCAGGAGTGGCAAGCGCCATGATCGTGACTTGATGCCCAAGTCGAGTCAAAGCCTCGCCAAGCTCAAGAGTATGAACAACACCTCCTCTTGGGTTGACAGAATGGGTCAACAAGGCGATTTTCATCAGGCACCAATAAATGAGTTGTGGTCAAAATTGATGATGCATGCTTGGCTGCCCTTGTAGGTCAAATTCACCTCTCGCTCTTGGGTGACTTGACCCACCACACCGGCGCTCAACTGCCGAGCATTAAAGAGGTCCAAAACCTCTTTCACATGGTCCTTTTGAACGCTTAGGATGAATCCGTAACTGGGGAAAGAAGTCAACCACTTGAAGTCATCAACCTCAGGGGGTTTGGGAATGGCGTGAACATCAATGTTGGCGCCAACTTTGGAGCATTCCAGCAGCATCAAAGCTGTCCCGATGCAACCCGCCATGCTGATGTCCTTGGCCGAGCAACTCCAGCCTTCTTTGGCAATTTGGGGTAAAAGCTCTAAATCCTTGATCAGTCTATTGGGCTCAGCCGAAGTTGACGCATTCCAATAAGGGTAGGGATCCTCATAGGCCCCTCTTAAATCGAACACCATGATCAATTGATCACCAGGCTTGGCGTCAAAACTGGTGAGCAGTCGCTCAGCCGATCCTAAGATGGACACCGCCAACTGGGCTTTGGGGCTTTGAAAGTTGCTATGCCCTCCCACAATGGGAACACCATACTTTTGGGAGGCCGTGGACATACCGCTCAGGACTTGTTTGGCAAGTTCTGTGTCATGACTCCAAATGGCGTTGACCACTGCAGTGGGTTTACCGCCCATCGCATATATATCGCTCACATTCACCATCACGCTGCAGTAGCCAGCAAACCAGGGGCTGGCTTGAACAAAATCTTCGACCAAACCCTCTATGGCATACAAAAGATAGCCACCGTGACCATCTTCGATGGCGGCGCAATCGTCTCCATTGGGGATGGCCAGTGGATTGGCCGAGTTCTCGTTGACTGAGAAACCCTTGATGGCTTTTAACGCCTCTTGAATATCGCGTTTATGAGTAAATCCGCGACTCCTCACCAGTTGATCACATAGTGCTTGGGCTGATGTCGTCATAAGGTTTTCGAGCGAGTGACGAAACCACTAACTGGATCATGGCAAGGGGGGTAGGCATTCAAATCAGCACTCATCTCTAAATGAGCACGTCCATGAATGAAGACCTTGTCGTGCTCACTCCAATGGAGTTTTTTAAACAAGTCTCCATTTTGGAGTTGAACATGTGCCATGAAATGGTGACAGCCTAGGGCGTGCGCTCTGGAGACTGCCAGCTTGATCAGCGTCACGCCAATGTGACCTTGGGAGCGAAAGGATGGGTGAACAGCAAGCCTTGAGCCCCACCAGACACCAGGGGTTTGTTCGTGAATTCTCACCGTACCGATGACTTGATCTGGCATTCCTCCTCTACAGGTCATGGCCACCAAATGGGTGCAATGATCGTCAATGCCGTCACGGTCATCTCTCTCAAAAATACCTTGTTCGATGCAAAAAACAGCTCTCCTGAGTGCCATCGCCCCTTCGAGCTCCCAGTCTTGACAGCTTTGACGAATCAAAAATTCATTGGGAACCCAATGCTCTATAAAGGTCAACTCTTCGTCTAAGCACACCATGTTCCGCTCCTTTAGGGCCTATTGCTCGTAGGTCGACAAGGAGGAGCACGCGCCACATTTTCCGCACCCGGCCTTGATGTCTTTGGATAAAATGTTGGCCTCTTTGATCATGCGTCCAAGAGGCTGCAAGATGCCCTTCATGAACTCGCTAGAGGGAGCAGGGTGGTCCTCCAATGGAGTTCCGCTGATGGGCACAAAGGGCACCACAAAGGGATAAACACCCATTTCGACCAAAGTTTGACAGGTGTTCAAAATGGTTTCTTGCGTGTCGCCTAGCCCTGCCAAGATATAGGTGCTGACCTGAGCTCTACCGAAAACCTCAACAGCTGCTTTGAATGCTTCCATGTAATACTCAATGCCCACAGTGGCTTTTCCGGGCATGATGTCAGCTCTAAGGGAGGGTGTGATCACCTCTAAGTGCATCCCCAGGGAATCAATCCCTGAATCGTGCATTTTTTGAAACCAACTGAAATCATCTGGGGGTTCGCACTGCCCCTGTATGGGCAAGTTCACCGCCGCTTTAATGGCCCTTGCACTTTCACACAAAATAGCTGCACCTCGGTCACTGGTGCTGGGTGTGCCCGTGGTCAACACCATGTGTTTGATGCCGTCAAGATCGACGGCAGCCTTGGCGACTTCGGCCAGTTGCTCAGGGGTTTTGTGGGCGATGGTTCTGCCTGCGGCCAAGGATTGACCAATGGCACAAAACTTACATGTCTTTTTACGACTCTCATAACGTATGCAAGTCTGGAGAATGGTCGTGGCCAATACATCAGAGCTGTGAAGCGTTGCAATATGCGAGTAGGGGATCCCGTCTTGGGTGGACAGATCGTAGAATTTGGGCTGCTTTGGAAAACTGATGGTTGCAATGGGAATGCTTGACCGGGTGATGACGCTTTCTCCGAGGGCATTGGGTGCTTCAGCCATGAAGGGAGAGTCCCAAGCGGTTGAGGTGTGAACAGGGACCATCAGGGTTAAGCCGTCGATGGTGACAGCCTTGTGGTCACTCGGTCCTGCTCCACCTTTTCTGCTGGAAGCGCCAAATTTAGGATCCATTAAACGCAAACCATGCGTTTGAAGTTCCGTCATGAGTTCTCGGTTGTCGAGTGTTTCAATGTTGCTCATGGCGCGTGTCCTCAGTGATGGAAGTTAGGGGGGGTGTTGCCAGCTCATGGTTTGAAACCCATTTGGCGGGTGTGAACGCTTCGGCGTTGATGTTCAGACTGAGGAGTTCCGGTCTTGCATAATGACCCACCGAGTCCATCATGCGCTTTCTCTTGGTGATGAGTACCATGTCCAGGTCAGCAATCACCATGCCCTCACCCTCAGTGAGAGGAGAGGCCAAATGCTTTCCCTCAGGAGAGATGATGGCGGTGTGACATCCACCTCTGAGGGCTTTTTGTAAATTCGTATCGGCTGTGACGGATTCAATTTGAGCATCCGTTAACCAGCCCGTTGCATTGATCACAAAGCAAGCCGACTCCAATGCATGATGACGAATGGTCACCTCCATTTGATCCGCAAAGATGGGACCGACCATAGAGCCAGGAAATTGTGCGCAATGTATTTCTTCGTGCTGCGCCATCAAACTGTACCTGGCCAAGGGGTTGTAGTGTTCCCAGCAAGCGAGTGCACCTACTTTGCCAACAGCGGTATCTACCACTTTGAGGCCAGAACCGTCTCCCATACCCCAAACCATGCGCTCATGGTAGGTGGGGGTGATTTTTCTTCTTTTGAGCGCCAAGGTGCCATCAACATCAAAGATGAGTTGTGTGTTGTAAAGACTGCCGTGATCCCTTTCGTTCACACCAAGGACGACCACCATGTGGTGCTCCTTGGCACAGGCCGAGACGGCCTGGGTTACAGGACCTGGAATGGCAACGGCTTTTTCATAAAGTTTCAGATGTGGAGCACCTTGGAGAACCGGTGGCAACACAAATGAAAAATAAGGGTAGTAGGGGACAAACGTCTCAGGAAAGACGATGATTTGTACCCCTTTTTGAGCGGCTTGACGAATGGTTTCACAAACCCTCTCCAAGGTGCCATGAGGGCTTTCGAAGTCAGGCGAAATCTGAACCGCAGCGGCTTTGACAATAGAGGGTTTGGAATCCATGATTGGGGACCTTAAATTAGAGTGTCCAAGTGTCCAAGATGAAGGCGTTGTCATTCCTATGCAAAAGAATGATGTCCAAAACGTCCAAGGGGTTGATGGGTGTGATGCCAGGAATCAATGCACCTTCACCATGACCGTAAAGGGCTTGCAAGGCAAAACGGCAAGCATAGACTTTGCCGCCTTCTTCCATGAATTTGATGATTTGGTTGTTGAAGTTTTGATGGCCTGGAAAGGCTTCGTCCCCAAGCTTTGGGAAACCACGTTGAACGCCAAGGGTGACACCTGGTCCATAAAGCAGAACGGATGTCTCAAAGCCTTTACGCTTGAGTCTGGTGGCTTGCAAAAGATTGACAAAGCCGATTGAACCTTCAAATGCAACCGTATGAAAAGTCACCAGGGCTTTCTCTCCTGGCTTGGCTTTGACGTCTTCAAAGACTTTCTCTTCATAGTCGACCAAGTGTTCGCCTTTGACATTGGCGGGTTTAGTTACTTTAGGCATGTGATTCTCTCCGGTGGGTTAAGGATTTAGGTTAGACCTGTTGTAGCTTTAGCATCTGCCGTGCCAAGTTGATACAGCACCTTGCAATCAATATGCGATCAATGAATGCTTATCGCTCTGAGTGGTCAAGTAAAACGATTTTCAAAAGGCAAATTGACGCTTTGAACTTCTTTATCAGTGCTTTACATGGCTTCAAAAATGCACCAAAGCGTGAGGAGTGCGATGCGATCAATGCACCAATCAACTCAAAATTGCACTGATTTGATGCTTGGGACACGATATATCAGGCACGTTAAATGCAATCAATGCAGTATCAATTTCCGTATTTATTGCAATTCAATATGACAAGTCGTTTTTCACATTGGAACAAGCGTCTTTTAAAAAATGAGAAACCAGCTTACCTTTTGCTGCCTGAGTTGATTGCAGAGGACATTAAATCGGGACGTCTCACGGCCAAGGAACGGTTACCCACGCTTAGAGAGATGTCATTGGAGCTGGAATTGAATTACACGACAGTAGCCAGGGGATATTCACAAGCCAGAAAAATGGGCTTGATCGACTCCAAAGTGGGCATGGGTACTTTTGTGAAGGGTTCGATCCCTGCCGTACCCATTAAAGGTGGAAGTGCGGCTGAGATGACGATGAATTTACCTCCTGAGCCCCATGACCCTGAATTGATGGCTCACATGAGAGTGAGCGCAGCGCAGTTGATGTCACGAGCTGATGTTTTCGGTCTCCTTCGGTATCAAGATTTTGGTGGAACAACGCATGATCGACAAGTGGCAGCTCACTGGATTTCGAGAATTGTTCCTAAAACTTCAGAAAAAGTCGTTTTGGTTGCCCCGGGCATTCATTCGGTTTTGATGGCCTTGTTTTCGATGTTGGCCAAACCTGGTGAGTCGATTTGTGTGGAGTGGTTGACGTACCCAGGTGTGAAGGCCATAGCGGCCCAATTGGGCATCAACATTCATCCCATTGAAATGGATCTTGACGGGCCAAGGGCAGATGTTTTTGAGGATGCTTGCCAAACGGTGAGACCCAAGGCCTTTTACTGTAATCCAACCTTGCTCAACCCAACCACGCAAACCATCACGCAAAGAAGACGCGAGCAATTGGCCGATGTTGCATTGAAGTACTCGGTTGCGATCATCGAAGACGATGCCTATTCGATGCTTCCCCTCCAAGTTCCTTCCGCTTTGGCCAGCATTGCCCCTGAGCTCACTTACTACATCACAGGTTTTTCCAAATGCTTTGGCGCAGGGTTAAGAAGTGCTTTTGTGGCCTCACCCAATGAGCGAGCTTCACAGCGCCTTGCTGGTGCCTTGAGGGCGACAACCGTGATGTCTTCACCCATTACGAATTCGCTTACCTCCTTGTGGATTGAGGATGAAACGGCAGACCGAATGCTGGGGGCGATCAGACTTGAATGCCAGGATCGACAAAAGCTGGTTCAAAAGCATCTTGGGTCAATACCTATGCAGACCGAACGGGAGAGCTTTCATGTTTGGCTTCACATGGTCAACAACTGGAGTGCTGTGGAGTTTGCCTCTTATCTTAGAGGCAAAGGGGTCAGCGTCGTTGCAAGTGCAGCCTTTTCAACGCTTCCAGATCCATTGCAAGCTGTAAGGGTTTGCTTAGGCGGCCCCGTCACTATCGATGAGTGCGATCAGCACCTGAAAATGATTGCAGAAACATTGAACCATCCGGTTCATTCCCATTCAACCGTTTAATTGGAGTTCATATGGAAGCCAAACCCCCATTGCCACCTTTCACTGAGGAGAGTGCAAAGCAAAAAATCAGAATGGCTGAGGACGCTTGGAATTCCCGAGATCCGGTTCGGGTCAGTCTTGTCTATACAGAGGATACCGTTTGGCGAAACCGTTCGGAGTTTCCTGTGGGCCGAGCTCAAGTGGTTGAGTTTTTGAGCCGAAAATGGGCCAAAGAGCTCGAATATCGACTGATCAAAGAACTGTGGGCTTTTACAGAAAATCGCATTGCTGTTCGTTTTGCCTATGAATGGCATGACGATTCGGGTCATTGGTACAGAAGTTATGGTAATGAAAATTGGGAATTCAACCCTTCGGGTCTCATGCAAAGACGTTTTGCCAGCATCAATGACATGCCTATTGCTTCAAGCGATCGAAAATTTTTCTGGGAATTGGGTCGTCGACCAGAAGAGCATCCTGGTCTTACTGCTTTAGGACTTTGAGCTTATAGGAAAACAGACACTTTAAAAACCACTATAAAGGAACACTTGCACCTCAGTGGAACATAACCCCGAGCTGCTCAGCGGAGCCTGGGTGTTTCATGGCACCCGTATTCCGGTTGTGGCCTTATTTGAAAATTTAGAAGACGGCTTCACCATCAGCGAGTTTGTTGAGTTATTTCCAGGTGTAGAGTTCATTCATGAACTTATCGTTTTAGAACACGCTACGTTTTAACAGCTTAGAAATGAAGTTCAAAAGCAACCCCTTAACAACCCCCAAGGCATTAGCCGCATAGAACTCAAAAGTAATTCGCAAGCTAGATGCATAGGGATTAACAGGAATCCAAGCTCGCCAAATATCAATATAAAACAAAGTGCTGCTGCAAATCGGCTTATTGCAGGCAATGATCTACAAAATGCCATTTGACAACTGCGATCGAGCGTATTATCATGCGGCATGAATACATGAAATTCAAGGAGCGTAGTCATGAGTCTCGCATCAATAGATAGTCAGATAGTCAAGTCCGTGGGATCGAGCGGACAAATTTCGCTTGGTAAAGAGTTTGCTGGCCGTCAGGTGTTGGTTGAATCACCTGCCAAGGGCGTTTGGATTATCCGTACGGCAACAATCATTCCTGATCATGAGGAGTGGCTGCATGAAGAACATACCAAGAGTAGCCTAAAAAACGCCATAGCGTGGGCTCAAAAAAATCCACCCAAAGCATCGAATCCAGATCAACTTCCGGTAGCCAAAGCCCATGTCGCCAAGCGCAAAGTACGTTCAGCTTGATTTGAATAGTCCCGAGTTTCAGCAGTCCTGGGTTGAGCTTGAGGCTGATGACGCTGAGCGTGTTAGGACCGCTTTGAAGAAGATTTTGAAACTCACTTGGCAGGACATCTACAAAGACAAGGGGCTTCATTGGGAAAAAATTCAGAGCATTCAGCCACCAACTGGTGTCGATGCGCTCTACACATTTCGGCTGAGCAAGTCAGCAAGAGCAGTGGGCTACCGCCATGGCAACTATTTGCGTGTGCTGCTTATAACCGCTGACCACGATGGCGCTTATGGAAAGAAGTAAAAAAGCATTGAAAAACTCAATGCTTTTAGAGTTGACTCCTCGACCTAGGCTCGAACAGGGACCTAGGGATTAACAGGAATCCAGGCTCGCCAAATATCAATATAAATCAATACTTTAAACCCGAAAAACGAGCCTGTGCAATAAACTGTGTAATTGAGGATTTTGTATCATTATGATACAAATTGCGGAGTGGGGCGATTTTCCCTTGAGTTGTAATTAAATATTGAGATCTATATTAAGTTTTATTTTATGAATATGAATTAATACATATGGATTGAAATTTTCTTATTTAAGATCACAAAGTGCTTTCTCAAAAATCTTGGCTGGACAAATGTAAACACCTCTACCTAAGAGTCCATTAACACCATCATCGGCCAGCATGCCGATGTTAATCAAAGGTGTGATCTGTGAGCTATGTACTTTATCAACGTCTAACCCTGTCATAACATCGAAATTACCTAAGATACCTTTTACATTCGAGAATTGCGGATGAGCCTGACACATAAAAATATTTGGCCTTATTTTTAATGACGAGGGTAAAAAATCTTTTAGACTTTCAAACACGTCTGGAGACTGGTGTGTGAGTTGTCCACCAAAACCCATGATATCAATTACAGAACTGTCACCAACGACTCCTTGAATAGGGATTGATTGAGATGCGTGCGAGAATCTATGTCCTGCGGGTGATGTTGCCGGTTCAATGAACCATCGGTTTGGATTGGATGCTATTGACAAACCAATACTTTCTCCATTACTGCCGATTTTCGAGACCAATGTGCTGCCATCAACTCCTTCCAAACTTGATAGATATAACTTGCATGCAGCCATCCAAAAAGTCAAGAAAAAACCAGGATTTGATTGCATTAGAGTAGATAGAAAAAGTATATGATTTGCATCTATGTTAATACCTTCGAGTGCTTTTACAAATTCGTCTCTCAATGCGATTGTTGCATGCAAAGTACTAGAGTGCAATTCATCACCCTTTGATAGTCCAATGAGAGCGATTTCTTTCAAGTGTATTGGCTCTCTGATTGCCTGAGAAATCAGTGGCATCAGTTTTTTATCTCGCAATTGCATAGTTTCCAGGCAACCCATGTTTAGTGCACCAAACCTCAGATCCGGGGGAGGTCCACTCGATAGTGGAGCGTAGATATGGTGAAGATTTGAGTTTTTATCCTTAACTCCAATTAAAGCGGTCTTAGGTGAAATCAAAGCAGCAAGCGGTGTAACGCAGTGGTGATCTTGAGCTGGAAGCATATTAATAAGACCTCCTTCGATTAATGATATTGCATGCTCGACGTTTTGAGCCCAATCTTCATATAGTGCTGTCAATATGAGGGACGAGCGGATTGATTTTGGCAATTCCTTAGGATTTTTAAAGGGTGGTCCGGCATGTAATACAGTAAAGGGACGAATTCCCAGAAGGGTTTGTGCTGTCCCAATTTGGGTGAAAATAGGTTCAACCTTAAGTAATTTTTCAATAGCGAATTGATTCGAAGCCCTCGATACGCGCCCAGGCAATGAATGGCGCGGTGTTAATGAGGCGTCGGGAGACGTAGAGGGTTTTTGCACGGGATTTACTGAGCGCAGGCATTGATGGCTCCCCTCTCGATCATGGCTGTGGCTTCGAGGTACGTCTGGATGAATTCCGCCGCGAGGGCTGGGACGATCGCGTTACCTGCTCCGCGCAGAGCGCCCACTCGGTTGGAAATGCCATAAGCCAAAGGGAAAAGCGCGGATTCAGGCTGGCCCGTTTCGTCGACGGGGACTCGCCGGAATTTGTTGTCGGCGCAGGGGATAAGGACACTTGCCGCCCAAGGAGTCCGTTGATCGGGGTGTTTTCGAGAGTGCTCGCCGCATCCTTGTGATCGCGTGAGGTCGGAGTTGCCCAGCCCGCCAGGCCGGCCAAGGTCGCGACCTGATTGAGGCTGACCGTGGCCTTCGAGCCGTCTTCCCGTCTGCCCGTGCTGGAAGCGCCCTTCGCCATTTGGCTGCCGTCCGCGTTCCCCTTGGTCGGCGTGGGCCACCCGGCTACCGCCGCAGCCATCGGCAGTTGGCATGCTGCGTTGTCCGCGACCGTTCTGCGTGATGAATCCGT
>CAIKYO010000094.1 GCA_903831655.1 uncultured Burkholderiales bacterium | reverse complement strand
AGTGACTGGAGTTCAGACGTGTGCTCTCCGATCTTTGGATTTGGTCCCACAGCGGAGGCACCATGCCTTTCTTATGGAGTCGCTTTACAAGGCAAGAGTTTGACATGAAAGATGAAGCCAAAAAAGTCATGCCCAATGGTGTTTTGGCTGAGGTACAACATTTCTACTACGACACCGCGCAAGGCCACCATGAAGGGGCTATCGCAGCATTGAGAGCTTTGATACCAACCTCACACATCCTCTTTGGTAGTGATTTCCCATACAGAAGAGCCTCTGATGTTCGAGAGGGCTTGGCCGCACGAAACTTCACACCGGCGGAGAGACTGGCGATAGATCGAGAAAATGCCTTGCGCATTATGCCTAACTTAAAAACCATCTAATACAGTTTTTCTAGGTTCAGGGTTTCAGAAAAAACTCTGTCAAAATGTAGTCCACATAGAGCACAGCAAAGTGCTCCATGTGGATTTTCCTTTTTTGGATCTGGGCAATGAAATTCAAACATGGTGCAATGCTTTGCAGCCTTCAGTGCGTCCTCATCGTGGGACCTTGGATAGCAGCCACAGCTCAAGTATCAGACTCACCGTCACAGCCTTTGCACTCTGATGCAGCTACACCAGTCCTCAGCATTGCTTGGCCTAGCTCGAGAACATCGACCTCTTCACCAACGAAGACCCATCCACCCATCCAGGGTTTCAAAAGTGAAGGCAGGTGCATTGAAGCGGCGGCAAATTTTCACGGCGTGAATGCATCCATCTTACAAGCCATTTTGATGACAGAATCGGGTATGAATCCTTTGGTCATCAACCAAAACAAGAACGGCACGATCGATGTTGGATTGGGAGGAATGAATTCAAGCCATTTTTCTGAAATTGCAAAGTTTGGCATTGCCCCAGAGCACTTACTAGATGAATGTGTTGCTACCTACGTCACGGCGTGGCAACTCAAAAAAGGAATCAATCAATTTGGAAACACTTGGTTTGGAGTTGCAGCGTATCACTCAACCACCCCTTATTTCAACAACAGGTATCAAGTGCTCTTGTTCAATCAACTAGTGAGCGATCACGTTTTACCTGGACCCAAGCTCATTGTGCCTAGACTTGAACACTGAGAGAGATCTGCCTCTTTAAGTTCACCCAAGGATGCGAAGCTCCAAAAAAAACGCCTAGACTCTTAGGAGGCTAGGCGCAAGAGGAGAAAAAAATGGGCCAATCAGAGTCTTAGGATGAGCATTTTCAAATACTCACCAATGCGCTCATTTTTGACGCTCAGGTAATTGAAGGCAAACAATCCAACCAAAGCAATGGATATTCCCAATGCAGTAGCGTATAGCGCAGTTCCGATGCCCGAGCTGACCCCAGCAGGATCGGACATACCAGACTTGGACAAAGCCAAGAAGGTATCAACGATTCCAAAAATCGTTCCGAGCAAACCCATCAAAGGAGCTGCAGTCACGATCGTGTCAAGAATCCAAAGCCTAGAACCGAGCTCATCTTTTGCGTGAATGAAGGCTGCATCTGCATGATCCTGCATCAGAGCTGGGGGTAAGCTCTTGACTTGATCAGAGATGATTTTTTGCACCATTTCGGAGACAACATCATCACCCAAAAGCGATCTGATGTCTGTCTTTTGCGAGTCAAGGTTGGCCACCAAGGACTTGGCTCGGCGCAAATTCATTCCCGAAAATATAGTTCGCTCAATGCTTACTACAGCTGCAATGATGGCCGATATGATCATCAAACCAAAAGAAGCTTGGTGCAAAAATTCAGTCATGGCGATCAGAACTCAGAAGTGAAGGTCATGCTGACAAACCTGGGTGCGCCAACATAATAGGTCGGAATGCCACCGCCTGTTGCACTCGTATTAACGGTGGTGGTGATGCTTGAGCCGCTACCAGAGTTTGCTAACAAGTACTTGGCGTTGAAGATGTTAGACATGTTCAAGCGAACGGTAGGCTCTTTGAAGAAAGCACCTGAAGGGAAACGGTATCCAGCATTGAAGTCAAAAACTGTGTATGCATCCAAATACTCATCATTGACCAATGTTGTGTAACGCTTACCCGTGTATTTGCCGTTCAAAGACGCCATGTAAGGGCCGCTTGCATACTGCACTGAAGCAGAGTACATCCACAAAGGTGTATCTGGGAACGTTGCTCCTGATGTTGGCAAAGTGCTGGTTGCGCTAGCAGGGTAATCGTTCAGAATGGTACTTTGTGTGTAAGTTGCAGAGCCAAACATGCTCCAGCCATTAACGGGTTTGGTTCCTAATTGAAGCTCTAAGCCCTTCATGCGTGAGTCACCCACGTTGTAATCTGTGGTCGTTGCTGTCGTTGGGTTGTAACCGGAAGCAATTCGGTTTTTGAACTCAACGTCAAACAAAGCCACTGAGCCTTTGACGCTATCGTTGTTAAAGCGCAATCCACTTTCGTAGGTTGTAGAGGTCTCTGCTTGAATCGAAGTGTTTGGATTCAATGTGTAACCAGTCAAAACGCCATTAACGAAGGTTCCACCGGTTACCCAACCCGACAACACGAAGTTACTGGGTGCTCTCTCATTCTGAGAGACGTTACCGTAGGCTTGTAACTCGTCATTGAACTTATAGCGAGCACCAAGAGATAGCAAAGGTTTTGCGTAAGTGGCTGATGCTGTGTAATTGGCTCCAAGTCCTGATCCACTTGAGGCGTAATTGGTGAAATCACGCTTCAAGGATGTGTAGCGAATACCTGCGTTCACATCAAGTTGACCCATCGTGATGGTGTCTTGCAAGAAAGCGGAGTATGCAAAGTTTTGAGTCAAGTAATTGCGACCCTCGTACAAGCTGCCATTGTTGTATGTGATCAAGTCAGTAGCCAACCACAAGTCGCCAATACCGCCTGAGTTCGTTACAGTGGTTGCAGGTTGAGTTTGACGGTGATTGGCCTCCTCAAGCCACAAACCAGCCATGATCTTTTGGTTGTCTAAGTTGTAGTTGGCTTTGAATGTAATGCCAGGACGCTTGGTCTCAGTGACAGAACCCTTGTAGACGCCAACCGCGGTGGCATTGTTGCCATTGGTTGAGAAATTGCTGATGCCCCCGTTAATTCCGGTTGTACCTTCGGTCAAGGTGTTTTGTTCAGTTCCACCCGTGCCGTAGCCATACCAGTAGTAGGGCTCAGCGCTCAAGGTCAAGACATCATCAATGCGGGTTTGAAGCCTAGAGGTGAACAAATAATTTTGGAATGGATTCAATGAATAGCCAGCATAAGCGGTCTGCGCTCTAACACCCGCTGCAGTTGCACTGCTCGTTCCAAAAGCATTGGTTCCACTCTCAGATCCGCTGGTCAAATGCTGTGGAACATTGGGAGAAAAATCCAAGTTCGGATTTTGAGCAAACTCTGCCTTTGTGAGGGTTAAATAGTTGTTGTTCAACTGGTAGTTGTACAAAAGATTGGTGTTTAGGGTTGTGTCATCGGTTAGTTTCCAATCAAACCCTGTGTCCACATGGTCCTTGTTGGCTTGACCTGGTCCCTTGAACTTGTTGACTGACGCGTTTGAGTATGAAGCATAGGCCTTGAATGGGTGCTCGGTACCAATCAAACCCGTATCGACTCGCATGTACCCGCGTTTGAAGGACAAATCACCCAAGGACAAAGAGACTTTGCCGCCAAACTTATCCTTCGGAGCACAACTGACCATTCCCACGTTACCGCCTGATGCACCCACGTGAGGGGCTTCTGTGTCAACGGAGCCTTGCGTGATGGAGATTTCGCACAAATTTTCGACATCAGCGTACTCTTGAGGATAAACAGCGAAGTTACCTGAATCATTAACTGGAGCGCCATTGATGGTGAAACCCATCTCATCGCTATTGAAACCACGAACACGTAAATTGCCACCAAATAAACCTGTTGCATCGTAACTGTAAGCATTGACACCTGGCTCAAGGTTCAAGAGTTGAAAGGGGTTGGAAGTAGGTCTCTCCTTATCAATGGCCGCTTTGGTAACTGTACTTTTATTTTTAACACCATCTTCGTCGATCAAAAGACCGTTTCCAAGTGAATCACCCTCACCAGAGATTTTGACTGTACCCACATTGGTTGCAGTGGATTGAGCATGAACGGATGTCAAATAGCCCATACCCAACAACGCAACGCTCAGCAACGATAACTTGAACACATACTTTGACTTCTTCATAAAAACTCCTAAAAACAAAAAATAAAAAAACCAAATTAACAAAAATAAAATTTGAGCAACGAACACCACTCACTCACGGATCGATCGAATACTCCATGTTCACTTTGAACTCGTGGCTACTCTCGCCGGCATACGCTTGCTCAGGAAAAGCAGGCAATGAGCCTGCTTTGATGGTCTTGACGGCCTCGCCGTCGAGCAAATTGGAATGCGAGGTTCCAACCACCCGAATGTCTTGCAATTGCCCATTCCTAGCGATCAACAAGGACAGCACAACGGTGCCCTGTGGATGAGTAAGTCTTGCCTCACGGGAACTGGGATATTTCTTGATCTTTTCTAGATACGCTTTGAGTTCAGACACGTAGTTGCTCTCAAAGGCGGGCTGCACCTTGACTGGGGGTGGAGCAGGCATTGGGGTTGCTGCGACAAGAGGGGGGGAAACCACCGGAACGCTCGCATGAAAGTCTTGAACCTTAGGAGGCAAAGGGGTATCAACTGGATCTGGGTTTTTGCTGATGGGTGCACTCACAGGGAGCTGCTTGACCAGGGGTTGTTCTTGAACGATCTTCTTGGGCTGCTCAGGAGGAGGCTTCACCTCTGGCGGTTGATCCAAGAATGCGGACATTTCGTTTTCATCAGGAGGAACCGCTGGAATCGAGGCAAAGTTGATGAGCAACAGCACCAAAATTGCAATGAAAAGAGCACTTCCAAATGAGATAGGTTCTCTCTTTTGATAGGTCCAATTTAGAACGGCCTCCATGACTTTTATTTCTTCTTGGAGGCAATGGTCATGGAGTCGATACCGTTGGATTTGAGTAAATCCATTACATCCACCAGTTGCTGCAACTTGGATTCTTGATCCCCATTGATGATGACGACCAGATTTTTCTTGACGTCCCCGCCATTGGCTGAGGCTTCATCCCTTAATTTGATCAAACTAGACTGCATGGATTCCAATGATCGGAACTCAACGCCGTCTAGTAAAAAGTCACCTTGTGCTGAAATTCCCAAGATGACTCTTTTCGGCGGATGATCCTCCCTGGCTTGAGAGGACTGTGGTAATTTCATTTTTAGACCCAATGCAGGGATCACATTGATGCTAATGAGGACAAAAAATACCAACAAGAACATCATCACATCAATCATGGGTATGATTTCAATTCGAGTTCTTTTTCTGGGTTGATTAGGGAATCTACGCATACCCAAAAGTCTATTCTGGATTTATGACAAAGCCGTGACCTAAGCATGTGTATCGCCCTAAATTGACGCTCACTCTTTCAGGGTCAAAGCAAGTTGAACCCACAATCCTCCGCCCTGTCACAACGATGTCATCAAAGAATGTTCTATTAGTAGCAATTCACTACGTCAGACTTCTTGAGTTCTGGATTCTTTTACTTATTACTGACACAATTCATCACCAGCACGGCTGACAATGCCTTATTGCTGGTTGGGATTGCAATGCTCATGGAACAGTCCTCTGAACCGTGGTGGATTCCCATTCTCAAAGCTATTTTCACCCTCTCTTTCATCGTATTTGCGCCCTTTGTTGGCATTTGGTCGGACTTAAGACCCAAAAGACTTGTCATGCAATTTGCAAGTATTTTGAAAATCATCAGCTGCTTGGGACTATTGCTTTTCGCTCCACTCACACTTTGCATGGCGCTCGCAGGATTTGCAGCTGCGCTTTACTCTCCAGCCAAATATGGATTGGTTACAGAAATTGTGCCTGTTGATGATTTGGTCAAAGCCAACGCATGGCTAGAGGTCAGTACCATTTTGGCTTCCATCTTTGGAATCATTTTGGGAGGATTTTTGGTCAACTCCGATGTTCAAAATTCAATGCTGGCGTTATGGCTCAATGAAAAAATACCAATTGCAAATGGTCACATTTCAGTGCTTGCTTTGTTCATGGCTTATCTGGTGTCGAGCATGCTGACACTAAAAATACCCTACACTCAAGCGGCTCTAGAAGTCCAACACAACGATCTATGGCTGACTTTGAGCAAGTTTGTAACCAGTTGCATCAGGCTTTGGCAGGATCCTGAGGGTCGAGTCTCATTATCGGTCACCACTTTGTTTTGGGGCTGTGGAGCAACTTTGCAATTGTTGATACTCGCTTGGTCGCAAGAACACCTTTCTCTGACACTCAGTCAAGCAACCTACATACAAGCATCGGGTGCATTGGGCATGATCGCAGGGGCTTTTTTAGCCTCTAAATTGATACGAATTGAAGATGCACGAAAACTATTGAGACTCGGACTTTTGATGGGTCTATTGATTGCTGGACTTGATTTTTCAAATTCTTGGATCAGCACAATTTTCTTGATGGTGGCCGTTGGCATTTTGACGGGCCTATTCCTCGTTCCAATGAATGCATTGCTGCAGCATAGAGGCAAAGTGATGCTAAGCACAGGAGAGTCCATTGCGGTTCAAAATTTTTGTGAAAACACAAGCATTGTCCTTTTAACAAGCCTCTACAGTGCTTGCATCGGCTTCAATGTCTCCAATAGCACCTTGTTGATTTTGTTTGGCATATTTATCTCTGGCTTGATGGCTTTGATCATCAAGTTGAACATATCCTCATCAAGATTTCTAGCCGACGCATCTCAAAGAGAAAGGTAAATTTTTAAAATGAAAATATTAATCGTCACCGATGCTTGGGAGCCACAGGTTAATGGTGT
>CAIKYO010000093.1 GCA_903831655.1 uncultured Burkholderiales bacterium | reverse complement strand
CGGTTCACACCGAGTCCCCTTTTGTTTGATCAACGCTAGATTAAGCGAATTCGATCAATGCAGCTTTCATCTTCTTCATGGCCGCAGTCTCAATTTGGCGAATGCGCTCGGCGCTCACACCAAACTCATCGGCCAAGTCATGAAGTGTCATGCCACCTGAGCCATCGTCACGCACGTTGAGCCATCTCTCTTGAACAATGCGACGGGCACGTTCATCCAAAGTATTGAGCGCGGCTTGAAGGCCTTCACTGGAGAGCACATCGCGCTCTTGGGCCTCCATCATAGTAGTGGGCTCATGGTTCACGTCAGTGAGGTAGGCGATGGGGCCAAAGCTCTCTTCGCCGTCTTCGTTGTTGCTCGGATCCAAGAGCACGTCACCACCAGACATGCGGGTCTCCATTTCAATGACCTCTTCACGTTTGACGTTAAGGTCTTTGGAGACTTGTTCAATTTGGGCCTCAGTTAAAGCGCTCCTGTGGGTGCTGCCCTGATCGGCATCGGCTCTGAAGCCTTGCTTCATGGATCTGAGGTTGAAGAAGAGTTTTCTTTGTGCTTTGGTGGTGGCGACTTTGACCATTCTCCAATTGCGCAAAATGTATTCGTGAATTTCAGCCTTGATCCAGTGCATGGCATAACTCACCAATCGAACCCCTTGCTCAGGGTCAAAGCGTTTGACCGCTTTCATGAGGCCAATGTTGCCCTCTTGAATCAAATCGGCGTGAGGCAATCCATATCCCAAGTACTGGCGTGACACCGAGACCACGAGTCTCAGGTGAGACATGATCAACTTTCCCGCAGCCTCCAAATCATTGTTGTCCTTTAATTGGCGTGCCAATCGTTGCTCCTCTTCGAGCGTCAACATGGGCATGCGGTTCACCGCAGAGATGTAAGCATCCAAATGCCCAAGCGGGGGCAGTAATCCCCAAGCCTTGATGGGCAGAGATGCATTGGGTAAAGCAGCAATGGCAGTCATGGTACAAGTCCTTTCATGCAATGTCTTTATTTTAGCACTCATCGGGAAAGAGTGCTAATAGTCCACGGATTAATTCGGGTTAACCCGTGAATTTGTTGCAAAAAATCAAGTTATCAAAGCAATTCCACCCTGTTCGGATGGAATATAAAATTTCATATAGGAGATTTTAGCTTTGATTTTTGTGACTTGTCAATGAATTCTTTTGTATTATTTTTTGGGAATACAAAGGGCCAAGAGAGGTTTTAAATTGGCTGCTTTGGCCAAGGACCAGCACTCATCGATGAGGGCTTGGGTTTGGGTCTCCCCCAAAACGGCGTCGCTCAGCGCGTGGAATTTACCCATCAAAAGAGCGTCGGTCATGGGGTTCTCCATCGAACCAATGGCGTGGTCTACGCGGATGTGGTGGCTCGTGCCGTCGCTCAGGTGAGCTGTCAAATCGGCTGCTGCCTCATCGATGCTGTCGTCCACAATGGCGTTGATCTTGCGGCGAAGCGCTTGCATGTCGGCTCGGTTGACCAAAGCGTCCTCGTACTCTTCTTCGCCTGCACGTCCAAAGGTGAGACCCGCAGCGCAGCTGTGGTAGACGCTGAACTTGCCTTGAAGGCCGTCTTGTGGCTCTTTTTTCCCAGTCAGCTCGAGCACCAAGGAGTGGACCCTGAGGTCGATTCTCTCAATTTGCTCGGGCTTGATGCCTTTGTTCTTGAGTTGTACGCAAGCATCAATGCTGGGGTGAATCACAATGCCGCATGCAAAAGGTTTGTAGGTGTTAAAGCTGATCTCAAAGCGTTAACCCATTTCGCTGTCGATCTCAGACCAATCAAATTTGGTGGAGACGACTTGCGCAAAGCCTCTGGGTGCCTCAAGTGCTTTGGGGCTGGATGTGAAGCCCTTGGAGGCCATCAAAGCGGACATCAATCCTGCTCGGGCAGCGCCCCCAGGGTGAAAGGGCTTGGTCATGGTGCCAAACTGCTCTCTCAGTCCAATGGGTTGAGAGGCAGCCAAGCCAAGGGCCATTTGAGTTTGGTGTACGTCCAGTTTTAAGAGCCTAGCACACGCCATGCTGGCGCCCAGCATGCCGGTGGTGCCTGTGATGTGCCATCCTCTGTCGTAGTGATCGGGGTACAAGCAGTTGCCCACTCGGCAAGCCACATCAATTCCGAGCACCAATGCGTCAATCACCTCTCGACCGGTTGAGCCCAAATGCTCAGCCAAGGCCATCACAGCAGAGGCCACTGGGCCAGCGGGGTGGATGATGGTTTTGAGGTGCGTGTCATCAAAGTCAAAGGTGTGTGAGGAAATGCCGTTGATCAAAGCCGCAGAGGCCATGTCCACACGCTGACCCAGTCCAGCCAAAGTCGCTTGTGGGGCGGGTTCCAGCATTTCAACAGCGGCCAAAGCGGCTTGTGTGGACTCATGGTGAGCAGCACCCACCGCACAACCCAACCAGTTTAGGAACGTGCGATGAGCTTCGTGCTCGACCGCATCACTCCATCCACGGCTTGGGTGATTGACCACAAATTCGGCCAACATGCGGGTTATGGGAGGTGCGTTGTGATCTGCGCTGACTTGTGTATTGCGGGCCATGGTGTATGTAGAAAAAAAGTTAAAGAAAAAAGGAATTCATGAATGCACCTCTTGGGAACCCAAAAGAGTTCAAGGGGAGAGGTGCTCAAAGAGGCGCCAAACGCCATTCGTTTGACACCAGAGACAAAAAATCTAAGTGTCGAGCTCGATGTGGCGATCTTTGGCCAAGGTGGTCCATCTCTCCAAGTCACGTTTGATGAATTGTGAGAATTGTTCAATGCTCATGGGCATGGGCTCAACCGCTTCAACTGAGAGCTTCTCTCTGAAGTCAGCCTCTTTGAGCACGGTGTTCAAAGTCTCATTGAGCATTTTGACCATGGGTGCTGGCATGCCCTTGGGGCCCACGACACCGTACCACTGAAGCGCATCGAAACCTTTGAAGCCGAGTTCTTCGAGTGTGGGGGTGTCTTTGAGTTGAGGGTGGCGGGTATAGCCCGTCACAGCCAAGGGGCGAACGCGCTTGGACTGGATGTGGGGGAGCGCCGCTGCAAGGCCAGGGAACATGGCTTGGGTTTGACCCGCGATCAAATCGGTGAAGGCTGGGGCAATGCCCTTGTAGGGAATGTGCACCAAAGAGGTCTGGGTCTGGGTTTTAAAGAGCTCCATGGTCAAGTGAGTCAGTGAGCCTTGGCCCGATGAGCCGTAGCTTACGCGTTCGCCGTTGGCTTTGATGTAGGCTAAAAAATCACTGAACTTTTGAATTTGAGGCAATTGAGAGGTCACGACCAACACGTTCGGTGTACCACCAATCATGCCAATCGGTGTGAAGTCCTTCAAAGCGTCGTAGGGTAAATTCCTTCGGGTGGCAGGCGAGGTGCCCAATGTTGCCACATAGCCTTGCATGAGCGTATAGCCATCGGGTTGAGCTCGAGCGGTGTTTTGGCAAGCAATGACACCACCACCACCGCTCTCGTTGTCAACCACCATGGATTGACCCAACACTTTGCCCCACCTGTCACAGACAGCGCGACCAATCATATCGCTGCCACCCCCGGCGGAGACGGGCACAATGTATTTGATGGGTTTGTTGGGGTAAGCGCTTTGTGCCCAGGCGTTTTGAATCCAAGGGGCTGCTAATTCACTGGCACCAAGGGCACTCAGGGCACGCAATACAGAACGTCGTTGATTCATGGCAAGGGTCGGTTTGAAAAAGGGTTGCAAGGGCTCAAAACAACAAGCCCAAAAGCACTTGTTGTTCGAAGGTGATGAAAAACGCTGAGGGTGGCTACAAAACCAAGCCGTCATCAGCCCATACCAGGCTTGGTGGTGATTTTAGCGACAACTGCAAACGTCTGGAGGAGTCAGGTTTTTTTAATCCTCGACCCAACCCAAATGCCAAACAAATCCTCTTTAAGCCTCAATCAAGGCTTGAGCAAACTCTTTGGCCACAAATGACTGAAGGTCTTGGAGTTGCTCGCCCACTCCAATGAAGTAGACCGGAACACCACGCCCGTGAGTTTTGCGCCGCTCCTCCCCCCACAAGGCAATGGAGGCGAGCATGCCACCTTTGGCTGTGCCGTCGAGCTTGGTCACAATGAGGCCAGTGAGTCCCAAAGACTGATCAAATGCTTTGACCTGTGCCAAGGCATTTTGGCCCGTGTTGCCATCCACCACAAGCAAGATCTCGTGGGGCGCGCTGGGGTGAGCTTTTTGGATCACACGTTTGATTTTTTCCAGCTCCTGCATCAAATGCAGTTGTGTGGGCAATCGGCCAGCCGTGTCGATGATTACCACATCTTTTTTACGAGCCAAGCCAGCACTCACTGAATCGAAGGCCACGGCGGCAGGGTCGCCCCCCGATTGGCTGATGATCTCCACTTGGTTTCGATCGGCCCAGGTCTCAAGTTGCTCACGCGCTGCTGCGCGAAAAGTGTCTGCTGCGGCCAAAAGAACGCGGTAAGACAGGGCGCCCAAGTGTTGCGTGAGCTTGCCAATTGACGTGGTCTTGCCTGCACCGTTCACCCCACAAACCATGATCACGCAGGGTGTGTGGTCCTGCACGGCAAGCGTGCCCTCCAATGACTTGAGCAAATCCGCTAAGACTTGCACCAACAAAGCTTTGACCTCTTGGGGGTCTTTGGCATGGTGAGCTTTGACCTCAGCTTTTAGGGCTTGAAGAACATGTGCTGTGGCTTTTGGGCCTGCATCGGACATGAGAAGGGCCTCTTCGAGTTGCTCATACAAAGCCTCATCGATTTGGGTGCCCGTGAAGACTTGAGTGAGTTCACTTCGGGTGCGCTTTAAGCCTTTGGAGAGTCGATCAAGCCATGAACGCTTTGTGTTTGAATCCTCCTCAAGTGGCTCTGCAGGGTGAGCCCTGTCCTTGGCGTCAGGCTCTGCGCTTGGGGTTGGCGTATTCGGGGGAGGGTTTTTTTTCTTGAAAAGACTAAACATGTTCAATGGTTTCTACAATAGAGCTCAGTAGCCAAGGGCCTTTAGCTTCAAATGAGCACCGAGCCCTTGCATCTTAAACCACTTTGAAAACGCGCCCCATGACCATTCGATCGTCGATGTTTGAGTTTTCTCTCACCCCAAGCTCTCGCGAATCAACTCTGTGCGAGGGCTCTTTGCTCGCACCTCTGTGGGTGTTGATCACGGGTCTTTTTCTCAGTGTGAGCCTTTGGGCTCAAACTGCCCCTAAGCCACCTGCCCCTCAAACCGGTCACGGTATCGAGGTCTCTACCTTGGAAAACGGACTGACGGTGGTGGTCAAGCGCGATCCACGAGCACCCACTGCAGTCCACATGTTGTGGGTTCGGGTAGGCTCCATGGACGAGGTGGATGGATACTCAGGCATAGCCCACATCTTGGAGCACATGATGTTCAAAGGCACGCCCAGCGTCCCCGCTGGTGAGTTCTCCCGCAAAGTGGCCGCCTTGGGTGGACGAGAGAACGCGTTCACCAACCGAGACTACACCGGATTTTTTCAGCAAATTCCCTCTCAACAACTGCATGCAGTCATGGCGTTGGAGGCCGATAGATTTGCTCACAACGAGTGGGCCGATGCCGAGTTCTTGCATGAACTCGAGGTCGTCAAAGAAGAGCGTCGCATGAGAACAGACGACCAACCACGCTCTCAACTCTTTGAGCAACTCCAAGCTGCGCAGTGGCAGGCGTCCCCCTATCGCCGTCCGATCATCGGGTGGATGAGCGATTTGGATGCCATGCAACCTCAAGATGCCAGGAATTTTTACCATGCATGGTATGCACCCAACAATGCTGTCTTGGTGGTGGTGGGGGATGTGGACCCTGCAGATGTCTTGGCCCAAGCGCAAAAACTCTACGGTCATTTGAGCCCCAAGGTCTTGCCCACACGCAGACCCCAAGTCGAGCCCGAGCAAAAGGGCGAGCGCCAGGTCTCTCTCAAGGCTCCCGCCGAACAAGCCTATGTACTGATGTCATGGAAGGTGCCAGGATTGACCAACTTCGAGGACCAAGTGTCCACCCAAGAGGCCATGGCGCTGATTGTTTTATCGGCCATTTTGGATGGTTACGATGGAGCCAGGTTGGACAAGAACCTCACGCAAGGACCTCACCAAGTGGCTCTTCAAGCGGGTAGCGACTATAGCCTCTCAGGGCGAGGGCCACAGGTGTTCATGCTCGAAGGCATTCCCAAAAAGGGCGTCTCCATGGATGCTTTGAAGGACAAAATGAAAGCGGAGATCGAGAACATTGCAAAAAATGGTGTGAGCGAACACGAGCTCAAACTCGTCAAGGCACAATGGGTCGCACAAGCGGTCTACAAAAGAGACTCCCTCTTTAACCAAGCCCAAGAGATCGGTGTGTACTGGAGCCAAGGCTTGCCACTGGACACCAGTGACCGAATGATTGAGCCTTTGATGCAAGTCACCGCTCAAGAGGTGCAAGCGGTTGCCAAGAAATATTTCGCAGATGAGCACCTGAGCACAGCCTATTTGTGGCCACAGCCTTTGGATGCCGAGACCCTTAAAAAGCAACAAGCGGCCAAGAAAATGGGAGACATGACACGATGAAGACCTCTCTCTTTTTAAACAACAGAGTCCATTTGAACATTTGCTTGAAGGCCTGGGTGCTCAGTGCCACGGTGCTGCTTGGCATGGGCGCGCAAGCGGCCTTGCCCATCGAGCACGCCCGAGTCAACGACAGCTTTGAGGTGTACTGGGTGCAGAGCCACGCTTTGCCAATGGTCGATATCGAAATCGATTTCGACGCGGGCTCACGACTGGACCCCCCCCATAAATCGGGCCTGGCCAGCAGCACCGCCATGATGCTCTCCAAAGGGGTCAAGGGCAAAGCAGATCAAAAAGCTTTGGATGAAAACCAACTCGGTGAAGCCTGGGCGGAGCTGGGTGCTGGTTTTGCTGCCAGTGCGGGCCAAGACCGATTGAGTATCACCATTAGAAGCTTGGTCAAACCCGAGTTGCTCTCTAGGGCTGTGTCCTTGGCCGCACAAGAGATGGCGATGCCTGCCTTTGATTCAACCATTTGGAGGCGTGAGCGCTCCTCCTTCATCTCCTCCATCAAAGAGGGGGAGACGCAACCGGCCTCAATTGCTGGAAAGCTCTTTCAAAGTCACGTGATGGGCTCTCACCCCTATGGGGCTATTCCCACTGAGAAGAGTGTGGCAGCCATTGAGGTGCGAGATTTGGAGGCGTTTCACCGCGTTTTCTTCAACCCTTGTCATGCGGTGGTGAGCTTGGTGGGTGATGTGGATGCCAAGCAGGCCTTGGATATTGCCAAAGGCCTCATGTCCAAGTTGCCTGAGCCCAAGCGTTGTTCGGATGCCTCTCAACAGGTCTGGCCAAGCATCGCACCCGTCAAGCCCTTGGTGGCGCTTGAGGAGTTGCGGGTACCCTTTAAGAGCGCCCAAGCGCACGTGTTGATGGGTCAACCGGGCATCCCGAGGAGCGATGAGCGTTATTTTCCACTCTTGGTGGGCAATTACATTTTGGGCGGAGGCGGATTTGTGTCTCGCTTGACCGATCAAGTTCGAGAAAAGAGAGGCCTGAGCTACAGCGTCTACAGTTACTTCTCCCCCCAAGTGCAAGCAGGCCCCTTCACGGTTGGTTTGCAAACCAGAGCCGATCAAGCCAATCAAGCCATTGATGTGGTCCACCAAGTGGTCTCCGAATTCTTGCGCGATGGACCAACCCCTGAGGAGCTCAAGGCTGCAAAAGACAATTTGATTGGTGGCTTTGCGCTCAGAATTGACAGCAACAAAAAATTGCTCGACAACGTCGCCAACATTGCTTGGAACCATTTGCCATTGGATTATTTGCAAACGTGGACTCAACAAGTTGAGCGGGTGAGTTTGGATGACATCAACCAAGCCTTTCGTTCGGTTTTAGAGCCCAAACACTGGGTGACTGTGGTTGTGGGCGGTGCCCCTTGAGGCCCGGTGAGGTCAGGATCATTGGTGGGCAGTGGAAGAGGAGCAAACTGAGCGTTCCCGATCTGCCTGGACTCAGGCCCACGCCTGACCGCGTCAGAGAGACTTTGTTCAATTGGTTGGGCTCTGAGTTAGAGGGTTGGGTCTGCGTTGATGTTTTTGCAGGCACGGGTGTGTTGGGTCTTGAGTGTGCCTCTCGGGGGGCTCAAACGGTTCATCTCTTTGAGACCCAAGCCAAATTGGTGGAAAACATGTCTCGCATGGTCGAGAAGTTTCATGCAAACCAAGTTCGAGTAAAAAAAGGGGACGGCGTCTCACTGCTCAAAGGCATGCCCATTGCCAGTGTTGATTTGGTTCTGATTGATCCGCCCTTTGAGCTAGACTTGTGGATGTCTGCGTTGAGTGCGAGTGTGGGACCCTTGAAGCCTGGGGGCTTAGTTTATTTGGAGTCCCCCAAGCCTTGGGACAATGATGCTTTGAAGGATTTGGGGCTTGAGATTTACAAGACCATGAAAGCGGGCACTGTGCATGCGCATTTGATTGTCAAGAACACATCTTAAAGAAGGACTCACAACATGTCTTTGTCTGTCACAGCCATCTACCCTGGCACCTTTGATCCATTGACCCTTGGACACGAGGACATTGTGAGGCGTGGTTCGCGCCTTTTCTCACACGTGATTGTGGCTGTGGCCATTGCTCACCATAAGAAAACCCTCTTTGATGTACATGAGCGCGTGAGCTTGGTTCAAGCTTCTTTGAAAGATTGCAGCAATGTAAGCGTCATCTCCTTTGATGGATTGGTCAAAGATTGTGCGCTCAACCATGGCGCGCAAGTCATGATCAGAGGGGTTCGCTCTGTGACGGATTTTGATTTCGAAGCCCAGTTGTGCGGTATGAATAAGCTCTTGGCGCCCACGCTAGAAACAGTCTTCTTGACACCCCAGGCCCATTTGCAGTCCTTGTCTTCGACCTTGATCAGGGAAATATCCTCTTTGAATGGGGATGTGAGCGCCTGGGTCTCTCCCAGTGTGAGTCAAGCGCTCTTGGCCAAGCACCAAGCCAAGAAAGGTTGAGTCGGGCATGGCTTTGACCATCACCTCGCAATGCATCAACTGCGATGTGTGTGAACCAGAGTGTCCCAACGAGGCCATTTACTTCGGTGCGGAGATCTACGAGATCGATCCCTCTAAGTGCACCGAATGTGTGGGGCATTTTGATGAACCCCAGTGCGTTCAAGTCTGCCCCGTTGACTGCATTCCCAAGCACCCCGATCACATGGAGAGTCACGAGCAACTCCTGCAGAAGTACCAAGGCTTGATGGCGGGTTTAAAAACAAAGCCTTGAGTGTTCAAGCCCCATTGAAGTTAGGGTTGGTCTAGGCTTGGTCTAGGCTTGGATTGGCGGTGAGCTGGGCTCCGCACGAGGGGGTTTGGGTCGAGGGGGCTTGGAGGTGTGGATCACCAAAGTGGCTTGGGTCGTATCGCCTTCGCAAAGGCTGGGAAAGGCCTTTAGGGTCCGTGTGATGCACTCGTCAATGGCCGCTTGGTGTTCGGGTGAGGGTTTTTTAAGGACCCAGTGCAAGACCTCTGATTTGACCCCTGGGTGGCCAATGCCAACCCTCAGGCGCCAGTACTGATCACTCCCCAATTGAGCGTGAATGTCTCTGAGGCCGTTGTGTCCAGCGTGTCCTCCGCCGAGCTTGAGCTTGGCTTGTCCAGGTACGATGTCGAGCTCATCGTGGACCACCAAGATCTCTTCGGGTTTGATTTTGAAAAACTTTGCCAGCTGAGCCACCGATTGTCCAGATGCGTTCATGAACGTTTGGGGCTCAAGGAGCCAAATCGTTTGACCTTCAAAGGCGGTTTTGCCCACCAAACCTTTGTAGCTTTTTTCAAGCTTCAAGTTCACCTTGAGTTGGTCTGCGAGTTGATCAATCCACCAAAAGCCCGCGTTGTGGCGAGTCTGTTCGTATTCAGTGCCTGGGTTGCCCAAGCCTACAAAAAGTTTAATCATGGTGAGCGGATTTTAAGTGCCTTTGGAGAACCGGCGCTGAAAAGAAAAACGGCCCCGAGGGGCCGTTTCACACCAACGCTTAAGAGAGAAATTACTTCTTAGCAGCAGGTGCGGGTGCAGCAGGCGTAGCCTCGGCTTCAGCAGCCACAGCCACCACAGAGACCAACACGGGGTTGACCTTGCCGTGTGTGACGGGTTTCACGCCAGAGGGGAGTGTGATGTCGTTCAAATGCAAAGACACGCCTTTTTTCAGGTGGCTCAAGTCCACGCTGATGAATTCAGGCAAATCTGCAGGCAAACAAGCCACTTCCAACTCTGTGATCACCAAGTTGACCAAGCAAGCGTCAACCTTAACAGCGGGTGAATTTTCTTGGCCACTGTAGTGGAGTGGCACTTTCATGTGCAGCATTGTTGTGGCGTCCACGCGTTGGAAGTCAACGTGCATGGCCATTTGTTTGTAAGGGTGGTACTGAACATCGCGCAGCAGCACTTTGCTCTCTTTGCCGTTGAGTTCCATGTCCAAAACGGTTGCGTGGAAGGCTTCCTTTTTCAAGGCGTGCCACAAAGCGTTGTGATCGAGTTCGATCAATTGAGGCTCACCTTGGCCACCGTAGACGATGCCAGGTGTGCGGCCTGTGATGCGCAGACGGCGGCTCGCACCCGTCCCATTTTTAGCGCGTTCAAATGCTACAAATTTCATAATTAACTCCACTTGAGTCCACCGCGACCAGTGTGACTCGGTTTTTTAAAAAAAGACATCTTCCAACGAGTTGGATAAACGTCTTCAGGGTTGATTGTCTTCAGCTCTTAAGAACAGTCCCCCGTTTTGAGGATCCTCAAAACAGTTGGTCTTGATCTGAAAACAAACTCATGACCGACTCTCCTTTGGCAATGCGCTGGATGGTCTCGGCAATCAGCGCAGCCACAGAGAGTTGGCGTATTTTTTTGCATTGTGCAGCCTCTGGGCTCAATGCAATGGTGTTGGTGATCACGACCTCATCGAGTGCGTCGCCTTTGGCGATGCGTTCAATGGCAGGTCCTGAAAAAATAGGGTGAGTACAGTAGGCGTAGACTTTTTGTGCGCCACGGTCTTTCAATACCTCAGCGGCTTTGACCAAGGTGCCTGCGGTATCGATCATGTCATCCATGATCACGCAGTTTCTGCCCTCAATGTCACCAATCACATTCATCACCTCAGAGACGTTGGCTTTGGGGCGACGTTTGTCAATGATGGCCAAATCACAATTGAGCTGTTTGGCTAAAGCACGCGCTCTGACCACTCCGCCCACATCGGGGGAGACAACCATCAAGTTCTCGTAATTCTTTTGCCTGAGGTCTCCCAAGAGGACAGGAGAGGCGTAAATGTTGTCCACAGGAATGTCGAAGAAGCCTTGAATTTGGTCTGCATGCAAGTCCATGGTGAGCACACGCTCAACACCCACGGTTTGTAGCAAATTGGCAACCACTTTGGCTGAAATTGGAACCCGTGAGGAGCGGGGACGCCGGTCTTGTCTGGCGTATCCAAAGTAGGGGATGACAGCGGAGATTCTCTCTGCGGACGCTCTCTTCAAGGCATCCACCATGATCAAGAGTTCCATCAAATTTTCATTGGTTGGCGCACACGTCGACTGCACCACGAACACGTCTCTGGCGCGCACGTTTTGGTGTAATTCCACTGTCACTTCGCCGTCGGAGAATCGACCTACAGTCGCTGCACCCAGCTCAATGCCCAAGTTCTTGGCAATGTCTTGTGCCAAAGCGGGGTTGGCATTGCCCGTGAAGACCATGAAATCAGGACTGTTGGGATTAGACATAGTAAGGCTTGAGAGTTAAACGACCGCTGGCCCGCGTTCAATAAAGCATGAAGGGTCTACGTCCAATGGAGAGGTACCCCATTCAACGCAAACCCAAGGCAATGCCACATAAAAAATGGCAGGGGAGGAAGGACTCGAACCCTCGCATGCCGGAATCAAAATCCGGTGCCTTGACCAACTTGGCGACTCCCCTACAAAACCTATGAGTCGTCAAACTCAACGGTTAAAAATCGTCGCAGAAAACCCATCCCTCAAGGGGATGCTTTTCTAAATTGCTACACAACCTAACTTGCCAGTCCTTTGGAGACTCTGGCGCGCTCCATGAGGGAGGGGCTTTTGCAAATACGCTGCTGCCCGATCCACTCATGCGTGGGTGAAGCCCTTGAGAGCTTAACCACTTGAGTGCCAAACCAACATCTGGGCACAGTCGCTCAGCCACTGGTTGCAAATCATTTTGACCAAAGTCAAAGATGTGTTTAGCAAAGTCGGTCATTGTAGCATTCTTCGTGTTCCTTTGCAGCCCCGGATCGCTAAAAATTCGACGAGTTTCGATTCCAGTGGGTGGTTTTACCACTAAAAACGTGGCGGGCTCGATCTCCATGGGCGTCAAAATCTCTCCGATGCCTTGAACAAATGCATTGCGTCCGCGTATGAAAAAAGGCACATCTGCACCCAACTTGAGACCCAACTCCAACAGCTTATTCATCGGCCAATTCAGGCCCCACAGGCGATTGAGCGCCACCAGTGTAGAGGCTGCGTCAGAGGATCCCCCTCCCATGCCCGCTTCAGAGGGGATGTGTTTTTCAACGCTGATGGTCACACCTTGTTGTATTTGTGCAGCGCTTTGGAGCATTTTTGCGGCTTTCACAATCAAGTCCTCTTTGGGCAACGTGACGTTCAAGTCTCGCCTGTTGATCTGCGGCGTGTCGTTCAGCTCAAAATGAAGCACATCGGCCCAATCGATCAGCATAAAGACCGATTCAAGCAAATGGTAGCCGTCGGGGCGTTGACCGGTGATGTGGAGAAACAAATTGAGTTTGGCTGGTGCCAGCACATCGGTCAAAGTTTTCATGTGCACAAGGGTTCTCAAGGGTTAGTGGATGGGTCGTCCAAGATCAATTTGATGCTAACTGCAGGAGCTGGAAAATGCCTTTGAGCCATTTTGACTCGACCACTATTGTCACCAAAGAGCCAGCCAGCGTGGGTGTTTTCTTGCCCCATTAAACCTGGCATCAGTTCCTCCAAATCGATTGGTGAGCCCAGCCAGTGTTGTGTCAATTCACTCAGAGAGGTGAAATGTTGCTCCTTGGGTTTGAGTTGACTGCTTTGGATGGAGGCCCAGTTTGTCCCCCACGACAAGAGTGCGGCAGTTGAGCCCAGTGGCCCAGAGAGTCGCAAGCTTCCGCTCTCGGGGGTCATCTCCAAAGTAAAGGGGCCCGAGAGTTGGGTGGGGGGTTGAGATTGGACATCGATCACGACCCGTCCCTCCCACAGCAAATGATCAGACAAGGGGGCGGTTTCGGACTTTTTAGGCAGGGGTTTGACGCCCCAAGCGGACATGCTGACCTCAGGAGGTGGCCCCATTGTCATGTTGGAGGGGTTAGGCGTTTGACAGGCTACCAATAGAAGTGCACTCAAGGCCATCAGGCGAGAGACTTTGGGCAGGAAGGTGCGAGCGAAGGCACGAGTCCCATCTTTCCCATTTCTGAGCACCGCCAAATTCAAAGACTCACCCCCAAGCGTTTGAGGGTTTCGGAGAGGGTGGTGTTCAGGGGTGAGTTCTCAAGCCCCTCTTTGAAGACTTGCTTTGCAGCCGCCTTTTGTCCCAGTGCATTGAGCACCTCACCCAAATGAGCGGCAATGTCACTGTCTGCTCTGAGCTCATAGGCTTTTTTGAGGATGGCCAATGATTCCTGTAAGTGACCGAGTTTGAACTCCACCCAGCCCAGGCTGTCCATGATGAACGCGTCCTCAGGAGCCAACTCTAGAGCTTTCACAATGAGAGCCTTGGCCTCAGGTAAACGTTGGTTGTGCTCGGTGAGAGAGTAGCCCAAAGCGTTATAAGCGGCGTGGTAGGTGGGGGTGTGGGAGATGATGTCTCGCAAGACCTTTTCCATATCGGGCAAGAGACCTAATTTCTCAAACGTCATGGCCAGCTCATAGGCAATGTCATCGTTGTCTGGTTCACTTTGAGCGGCTTGCTTTAAGAGTTTGAGTGCAGTCAGGGTGTTGTCTTGATCTCTGAGCAACTGCACTTGAGCCATGAGTTTGAGGCGCTGGGCCACAGCGGAGTCCTCGGGCAACTGTTCCAAGATCTCATTGGCCTTTTGGGGATAGCCTTGGTGGTTCCAAATTTGGGCTTTTTGTATTGCCACCGCGGTGGCATTTTTTTCGTTTTTAACTTTTTCGATCCACTCTAACGCCTCAGCCCAGTGTCCTTGTTTGCTCTCAAGTTGAGCCAATCCCAGGTAAGCTTGGTCGACCTCCAAGCTGGGTAAATCGTTCTGGGTCGTGTTCAATGCCAAGTAGCTCATCCAAGCCTTGAGGGCGGCTCGGTCGTGTCCTTTTTCGCTTTGAGCACTGGCCAAAAAGAGCCATGCTTTGGCATAAGTGGGATTTTCTTTGACCAGTTGATTGAGTTCTTCAATGCCCTCATCCAAGCGCATTTGGGAGAGGTAGACGCGGGCGTGGCTGAGTCTAAAGTCAAGGCCGATTGAGCTCGATTTGGACTTAAGAGTCTCGCTTAAGAAATTTTCAGCCTCGGTGTTCCTCTCCTCCATCAGTGCCAATGCCAGCCACAATGGGTCCATGGATTTGGGATCCATGGCATGTCCTTTGATGACGGCCTGCATGCTTGCTTCGAGGTTTTTGGCCACCAAACGCATCTGTCCAATCACGCTCCATGTGGTGGCACCCAGTGTCTTGGAGCTTTTGAGGCTCTCCAGTGCGTGCTCTACGATTTGAGAGGCGCTGGCTTTGTTCTCCACCCGACTGTATTGGTGAGGTATGGAGCGCAGCATCTCCGCGAGTTCATCTTTGGGGGTGAGTTGAATTAATTTTTGAAGAGCGCTCTCTGAATCATTGACCCGGCCCAAGGCGAGCACGATTTGAAAGATATAGAGCTGTGCGGATTTTGATTTGGGGTTGCTTGTGCTCCATGCCTTTGCCGCCTCCAAGGCCGCCTCGCCCGAGCGGGCTTGAAGAGCCAATTCGATGGCGCGTTCAAATAGTTTTTCATCTCCCGATTTTTTTGCAACATCCAAGAGGAGCGAGTACCCTTTTGCGGTGCTGCCTTGAAGGTTGTACATCTCGCCCAGCAAGATCTCAAACATCCACTGTGCGTTCAAGTTGGAGTTGCCCGACTCACCCGGGTCTTTGGAGGATTCCGACTCCAAGTCCTGAGCCGTGTTTTTGGGGAGAGCGGTTGATGCTGCCAAGTGCAGTGCTGTTGAGCTCGTATTGGGGTATTGAGACTCACCGAATGAGAGCGTTGATCCCATCAAAACTGCCATGACAAGAACACCAGACAACAAGGAGGTGGTCTTTGGCCTTGAAGGGCTGTAGTTTGGCGCAATGGCACACAAGCACTTAAAAAGAGTGGGGTTGAATTTGGGCTTCATGCGCTGGACACAGGTCAAGGGTTTGGCATCGGGGGAGGGGGTGAAAATCGAATTCATTGCTTCCATGATAATCGCATCTTCAAGCTATTGAATTCATCATGCCAGAATTACCCGAAGTTGAAGTGACCCGATTGAGTTTTGCCGACCGCATCCAAGGCGCCTTGGTGCTGGGCGTGCGGCTTGGGAAACCCCTTAGATGGCCCTTGTCTTGCGCGCCGGAGCGTTTGGTGGGCAAGCGCGTTGCAGGGGTTAGAAGGAGAGGTAAATATTTGTTAATTGACTTGAATGAAGGGCTTTTACTCGTTCATTTGGGCATGTCTGGGTCTTTGCGCTTCGAGCCAACGTTGGGTGCGGCTCAAACGCACGATCACTTTGATTTGATCACCAACCAAGGCACTCTTCGATTGCACGATCCGCGTCGCTTTGGTGCTGTGGTCTTTAGCGAGAGCGAACAAGGGCAGATGGCCCAAAAACTCCTCTCCTCCTTGGGGGTTGAGCCCTTAGAGGGGCATTTCGATGCGGATCACTTTTACCAAGCCATTCACACTAAAAAAGCCAGCATCAAGCAAATCTTGTTGAGCGGTCAAGTGGTGGTGGGAGTTGGAAATATATACGCCAGTGAAGCCCTTTTCTTAGCGGGCATCAGGCCCACCGTTAGAGGACTTTCTTTGTCCAAGCCTCGAGTGGCCAAACTGCACGCTTGCATCGTTCAAGTTTTGAGACGCGCGCTTGAAGTGGGGGGATCTAGTTTGAAGGATTTTTCAAACGCAAAGGGCGAGAGTGGTTATTTTCAGCTAGAAACATTTGTCTACGACCGAGAGTCTGAGCCGTGCCGGGTTTGTCAAACTCCGATCAAAATGATCCGCCAAGGCCAACGCTCCACTTTTTATTGTCCGCAATGCCAAAAGCGATAAAGACCAATACCCCAACATCGAGAGTCAAATTTGACTTTGCGAGTACTTTGTGCGCGTGGCAAAAAAAATACGGCCGCCACGATCTGCCTTGGCAACTTGATTTGTCTCCTTATCCCGTGTGGTTGTCGGAGATCATGCTGCAACAAACGCAGGTCAAAACAGTGATTGAATACTTTGATCGCTTCATGACTCGTTTTCCAAGTGTTGAGGATTTGGCCAGTGCAACTGAGGACGAGGTGTTATCCATGTGGAGTGGGTTGGGTTATTACTCGAGGGCCAGAAACTTGCACCAATGCGCAAAAGATGTGGTGCACCTGCATGGAGGACAGTTTCCCCGCACGCTTGATGCCCTCATGAGCTTGCCTGGCATTGGGCCCTCAACTGCAGCTGCCATAGCCTCCATTTGTTTTTCATCCAAAGTGGCTATTTTTGATGGCAATGTGAAAAGAGTTATCAGTCGTTTCATGGCATTCAAAGATGATTTGAGTGTGGCTCTTCACTCTAAGACTTTGGCCATGAAGGCGCAGGAATTGTTGCCCAAAGAGCAAACCCTCATGCCCACCTATACCCAAGCCATCATGGACTTGGGGGCAACGATTTGCAAGCCTAAAAACCCATTGTGCGAGAGTTGTCCAGTCGCTCCCGGCTGTAGCGGCAAGGCGCAGGGAGACCCCAGTTTGTTTCCGGTTAAAACCAAAAAAATCAAACGCACCCAGCGTCGCCTTTTTTGGTTGATCGCTTTGGATGGAGAGGGGCGGGTGCTTGGTGTGAAGAGGTCGGCCGAGAGGACCTCAGGCATCTGGAAGGGCTTGTATGCGTTTCCTGAGTTTGAAAGCGAGAGCGCATTGAGATTGAGTTTACCCTCTGGAGTGCAGCTTGATGCGTTGGAGCCGATTCGCCATGAGCTCACCCATCAATCTTTGGTGATAGAGGCGTTTGTTTGGAGAGAGAAAAAATCTTCAAAAGCCACTCAGACCTTGTCCCTAGCCAAGCTTCAAAACTTGGGTCAGTGGATGGATTCAAGGGAGTGGTCTGCAGTGGGTGTGCCAAGGCCAGTTGAGGCTTGTTTGAACGAATTGATGTAGTTGAGCCTACAAGCCCAATTCTCTGTGGCGCTTTAGGGTGCCCCACTTGTTAGAAAACTTTTGGCTGAGTTGTTCGACTAAAAAAACCGATCGGTGCTGTCCTCCAGTACAACCAATGGCCACTGTCACGTAGCTCCTGTGGTCGGAGTTAAGGGTGTGGAGCCATTGAGTTAAAAACTCTTCAATGTGATTGGCCATTTTGACAACCAAGGGCTCTTTCTCAAGCCAAGCCGCCACTGGCCCATCCAAGCCCGTGAGTTCTTTGAGCTCACTCTCGTAGTGTGGGTTGGGGAGCATTCGAACATCGAAGACGTAGTCGGCATGAACAGGAATGCCTTTTTTAAAGGCAAAAGATTCAAAGATCAAAGTGAGTTGTGCCTCAGGTGCGAAGACCAAACTCTTGATGAGGCTTTGGAGCTGACTGTTGCGCAAGAGACTGGTGTCGATGATGTGCGATCTCTCTCTCAAATCACACAGCAGTTCACGCTCAAGGTCAATGGATTGCTGGAGATCGCGCTCAATGTCTGCGTGTGAGGCATTGGGCTTAGAGAGCGGGTGAGGTCTTCTGGACTCAGAAAATCTGCGAATGAGGGTCGCTGTTTGGGTCTCCAAAAACAGCATTCTGACATCCACGTTGTCGTTTTTGAGTTTGGCAATCAGCTCTGGAATCAAAGGGAGTGACTCTGCACTTCTCGAGTCCATGGCAATGGCCAATTTGGTTGAGCCTTTTTGGGTCTCCAAATTGACAAAATCAATCAACAGCTCAGGCGGCAAGTTGTCCACGCAAAAGTAGCGCGCGTCCTCCAAGGCGTTCAGGGCCACAGATTTACCTGAGCCTGAGATGCCAGTGATCAAAATCAACTCAATGGAGGGCTTTGAAGAGGTCATTTTTTGGTGGCCTTGGCTCGTTGAGTTTTGGCGGTCGTGGCACTTGGAGGTGTCGCCGCTTTGGGCTCGGTTTTCTTACTTTGGAGCATTTCTTTGGCGTGGGCCATGGACACTTGTGATTGACTCTCGCCGCCCAGCATGCGTGCAATCTCGCTCTCCCTGTCTGCCCCCACAACCGGGGTGACCTCGCTTTGACTGCCCAAGGCGGAGCGGTGCTTTGAGACCACCCAGTGGTGATCGGCACTGGAGGCCACTTGGGCCAAGTGGGTGATGGCAAGCACCTGTCGGTCTTGTCCCAATTGTTTAAGAAGCGAGCCCACCGTGTGGGCCACTGCACCACCAATGCCAGAGTCGACTTCGTCAAAAATCAAGGTTTGGGTGCTTCCTAGCTCACTGGTGGTCACGGCTATGGCCAACGCAATGCGGGAGAGTTCACCTCCCGAGGCCACCTTGTTTACGGGTTTGGGCGTGCTGCCTGGGTGAGCGCTCACCAAGAATTGGACATCCTCCAAGCCATGTGCGCTGGGTTGGCTTGATGGCTGCAAGCTCACCTCAAAGGCTCCCCCTGGCATACCCAGCCCTTGCATGGCTTGTGTGATGGAGTGGGCAAGTTTGGGGGCAGCAGCATGCCTGGCCTTAGAGACCACTTTGGCGGCGCTTGAAAAGGCGTTCAAGGCCTCTTGGACTTGGTTTTGTAGAAGTTCAACATCCAAAGACTCTTCAAGTTTAGAGAGTTCTTGCTTCCAAGTTTGGCCGTGGTTGGCGAGTTCCTCTGCGGGGATCTTAAAGCGGCGCGACAAACTAAGCCAAAGGGACAACCGGTCATCTAAGGCTTGGAGTTGGTGTGGGTCGAGGTCAACGCTTTTGAGCCAGGCTTGAACGCTGTGAGCGCTGTCTTGGGCTTGGGCAAGGCTGGAGGAGAGGACCTCTGAGATCTCCGCAAACTGAGGCTCCACGTGGGCGAGGTCTTGCAAGTGACGAAGAGCGTGGGAGAGTTGGACCAAAGCGCCAGAGTCCTCGGCTTGGAGTGCGCTTAGCGCAAACTGGGCCGCATCCAAGAGAGACTGCGCGTTGGAGAGTCTTTGATGCTGTGCGTTCAACTCTTCCCATTCGAGAGGGGCGGGAGAGAGTTTTTCAAGCTCAGCGATTTGCCACAACAGCCGTTCCCGCTCTTGGGTGCGATTCGTCTGCAAGAAAAGGGCTTGTTCGAGGGTGTGTTGTGCCTCTTTGTAGTCTAACCACGCCTTTTTGAGTGGTGCGCTGTCTACCCCTGCGTAGGCGTCCAAGAGGGCTCGGACCTCCTCAGCGCGGGTGAGACTTTGCCAAGCGTGTTGACCGTGGATATCCAAAAGTTGCTCGCCAATGGCTTTGAGTTGAGCGGTGCTGATGGGGCTGGCGTTGAGCCAAGCCCTGGATTTGCCGGGGCCGTCCAATATGCGTTTGATGAGCCATTCATCCTCGGACTCAAAGCCTTGGCTTTGAAGCCAATCCATGAGTTGAGGTTGAGGGGAGAAGGTGACACTCACCTCGGCCTTGTTGGCTTGCTCTCGAATCATGCCCGCATCGGCTCTGGCGCCAAAGGCGAATTGCAAAGCATCGATCAAGATGGACTTGCCTGCGCCGGTCTCGCCAGTCAAAACAGTGAATCCGCTTTGGAACTCGATTTCGAGTTCCCTCACAATCACAAAATCCCTTAAGTGAATGCGTCCAAGACTCATGGAGCCCCCTCATTCCAGTGAAGTTTTTCTCTTAAATTGTCAAAATAGGTCCAGCCCTTGGGATGCAAAAAGCGCACGCTGTGAGGGCTTCGCTTGATGCTCACGCGGTCTCCGATCATGACGGAAGTTAAAGACTGCATGTCAAAGTTCACACTGGCCTCTCTGCCAGAGACCAACTCCATCACAATCTCCCCGGGGTCAGCCAACACCAGTGGCCGATTGGACAGCGTGTGTGGGGCAATGGGGACCATGGCCAAACCTTGGAGCGAGGGGTGAAGGAGGGGGCCACCCGCGGACAGGGCGTAAGCCGTAGAGCCGGTAGGAGTGGCGATGATCAAGCCATCCGCCCTTTGATTGGCCACAAAATGCCCATCGACCTCAACACGGATTTCAACCATCCCAGAGGTGGGGCCGCGGTTGAGTACAACGTCGTTCATGGCGACGGTATCGAACACACACTGTCCCGCTCTCCAAACTTGGGCGTGCAAGAGGGACCGTTTGTCCTCTACATATTCGCCTTGGAGCATGGGGGGGAGGGTGGTCTGCATTTGCGACAAGACCAAATCGGTGATGAAGCCCAGGCGTCCTTGGTTGATGCCAATTAAGGGGACATCGTGTGGAGCTAGGCGCCTTCCAAAGCCGAGCATCGTGCCATCTCCACCTACCACCAATGCCAAGTCACACGTGCGCCCAATGCCTTCTAAATTGAGCACCGGGTGGCCGCTCAAGCCGTTGCTGCTTGCGGTTGCCTCTTCGATGAAAACGTCGCAACCTAGAGAGTATAAAAATTGTGCGATATTTTCAAGGATATCTCTAGAGATGGGCTGCACACCGGGGGGTGTTGACATTTGGTATTTGCCCACCAAGGCGATGTGTTTGAATTTAGATTTCATGGTTGAATTAAAACACTAAAATGATGGCTTATCATGACAGGCATGGATGAACGCTCAAGGTTACTGCTAAAAGCACTGGTGGAACGCTATATCAGCGAAGGCCAACCCGTGGGCTCTCGCACACTCTCCAAAGCCTCGGGGCTGGAGTTGTCCCCTGCCACCATCCGAAATGTGATGGCCGACTTGGAGGATTTGGGCTTGATTGTGAGTCCCCACACCTCATCGGGACGCATTCCCACAGCCAAAGGATACAGGCTTTTTGTCGACACCATGTTGACGGTTCAAAGAGACGCCTTGAACGCACCGAGTTTGGCCCCTGATCAGCCCCAAAAAGTGCTGGCCAACGCGGCTCACATGCTCTCCGATATGTCGCATTTTGTGGGGGTGGTGATGGCCCCAAGGAGAAGCATGGTTTTTCGCCATTTGGAGTTTCTAAGGCTCTCGGACAAGAGGCTTTTGGTGATCATTGTGACGCCCGAGGGGGACGTTCAAAATCGGGTGATTTTCCCTGATGTCGATTACACCCAGGCTCAGTTGCTAGAGACAGCCAATTACCTCAACACCCATTTCTCAGGCATTGCCTTGGACGAGGTGAGAGCCAAACTGGGCTCAGAGGTCGATCGTTTAAGGGGAGAAATTGCGACTTTGATGAAGGCAGCCGTCCAAGTCAGTGCCGAAGTCATGAGTCAAGACCAAGGCGATGTGGTGATCTCGGGTGAGAAAAACCTGTTGTCAGTCAGCGACTTCTCCAGCGACATGGGACAACTCAGACGTGCCTTTGAGCTCTTTGAGGAAAAGGCCCAATTGATGCGACTCTTGGATGTTTCGGTCAATGCGCCGGGGGTGCGCATTTTCATTGGCGGAGAGAGTCAAGTGGTGCCCTTTGAGGAGTTATCCATCGTGAGCGCGCCCTACCAAGTTAACGGGGAGGTCGTGGGCACTCTGGGGGTGATTGGGCCCACGAGAATGCCCTACAACCGCATGATTCAAATTGTGGACATCACCTCCAAGTTGGTGACCAATGCGTTAAGTCACGGTTGAGAAAAGGCAGGACCGAGCTTAGAGATGCTTTTTTAAGCAAAATGTGATTTATAAGAGTTTTTTTAAAATCGATAAACCCCAATCCAGCTACTAGTACAATATGAGGTTAGGGCCTATAGCTCAGTTGGTTAGAGCAGAGGACTCATATTTTTCAAATGTGCCTTATGCGTGGAAACTGCATAAGGGATGGTGTCAAATTCGGCGAAAGCTAAGTGCAGTGATGCATATGCCAACGCCGAGCCAAGCTTGGTGAGAAATTACCTTGAAGGTGTAGAGACTTGACGGCACCCACCTAAGGCAATTGCTATGGTGAAGGCAAAGTCCAGGGAGTAGCGAAAGCTGCACAAACCGGAATCCTTTGGTCCCTGGTTCGAGTCCAGGTGGGCCCACCAAATTTTAAAAAACACCAAATTTTTGTGTTTTTTTAAAACTCGAGTTCTTTTGCGACAATGCTCCTCAATTGCATGAGACCAGCATGAATCCATGAACCCCAACTACAACGTTTGTTTAATTCAGCCCGAGCAGTACGAACACGCCAAGGCATTGCTTGAATTGGCAGAGTTGATTCATTGGTCAATCATCGATTTGGGTTTTGAGTGTTCTGTGACAACCAATCACGTTCCCTATGATCGAATCAACATCATTTTGGGTTGCCATTTGTTGAGCATGGAGCTGCGAGCCCAGATACCCAATACTGCCATCATCTTCAATACCGAACAACTCTCTAACGAGACCGCTTCTTGGACGCAGGCCATTTGTGAGTGGGGGCGACATTTTGAGATTTGGGATTACAGTTTGAGGAACATTGAATTTTTCAAACAAGCAGGATTACTCAACACCAAGCATTTTAAAATTGGTTATCAAAAGCAATTGGAGCGCATCCAAATGGAGGACGAGCGTCCCATTGACGTGCTCTTTTATGGGTCCTTGAATGATAGACGGATTCATGTTTTGCAATCCCTTGAACAGCAAAATATCAAGGTGAAAACCCTCTTTGGGGTTTACGGCACAGAGCGTGATGAGTGGATTGCAAAATCAAAGGTGGTTTTGAACATGCATTACTACCAGTCCGCACTCTTTGAGATAGTGCGCACCTTTTATTTGTTGACCAACCAGGTTGCTGTGGTCAATGAGAAAGGGGATACAACCTCTGTTGATGCACATGTGGAGGCGGGACTTTGTTGTGTTCCGTACGAGAGTTTGGCCGCGCAATGCATTGAGTTGGTTCGAAATCCCTTGAAGTGTTCAACGGTGGCTCATCAAGGGTATGAACACTTTCAAAAATTTCCACAGTCAAGCTTTACCCGTGAATTGATCTCCTGAGTCAAAGACTCAAGGCTTTACTGGACATGTGTTAAATGTCAATCAACTCCGTTGGCAGTCCGTTTCTATGTCGCATCACCATTTTTTCAATGGCTTGTTCAAAATGAAGGGTGAACTTTTCAGTATCGAACAATGGACTGGTTCGTTTGTTGCGTTGGAGTTTTTCTCGGATTGCAAATCGATGGTTGGCTTGTGTTCCCAATTCTTTGGCGATGCCAATCATGTGAGCAGTATCGAGTCCAACCAATTCGGGCATTTCGATGGCCCTTAATAAACTCTCGCTCACACGAGACGCAAAGTGAGAGCCTTTTTTGGTGACGACAGGAACACCAGCCCACAAAGCATCTGCTGTGGTGGTGTGACCGTTGCAAATCAAGGTGTCTAACACCACATCTGCATGCCTGAGTCTTTCGATGTGTTCGTGAGGCATGGCAAATGGTGCAAAAACGATTCTCGAGGGGTCAACCCCCTGTGAGAGTGCAGCTTGAGCTAGTCTGGTCTTGGCCGAATCGCTTTGGCTGAGCATCCAAAGCACGCTGCCCTCGACCTCGCGCAAAATTTGCATCCATGTCGAGAAGCTCTCGGAATCGATTTTGTAAGATTGATTGAAGACGGCAAAGACCAATGCTTGATCAGGCAAGTTGTGATCCGAACGGGTGGATAGGGGTTTGGGCTCAAAGCGCTGATTGTCGTTGCACTGATAGGAGTGAGGGAGACGACACAACTTTTCTGTGTAATGGGGCACACTCTCGTCAGGCGTGATGACGCGGTCGGAGATGATGTAATCAATGGCTTTTGAAGCTGCACTGCCTGGAAAACCTAGGTAAGCAGCTTGTATAGGAGCGGGTCGGTAGGACAAGATACCCGGTCGGCCGCCACCCGTGTAGAGTTTCAAATCAATCAAGATGTCGATGTCATCATGATTTATTTTTTGAGCTGCTTCTAAATCGGTGAGTCGGGAGATGTCTCTGTGGTGCTCGATGGCATCCAAAAAACGGAGCCTGTATTCAGACTGTTCGGGTACGGTGTAATCGTAAGCAAATACTTCAAATTTCTCGCGATCGTGCTTTTCGAGTAACCCAATCATGAGGTGCATGGTGGCATGATTTTTAAAATCATTGGAGATGTAGCCAATCCGAATTCTTGAGGACTGCAATGGTCTTTGAGAATGGACTCTAGGTAGTGGTTCAACTTCACCCATCGTCCTTTGAACATAGGCCTGGGTGACGGCCAAGTTCGTTGCCTCGTTGCTGCACCAGGTGAGGTGGGTCAAAGGGAATTCTTGGGCCGATGTGTGATCGCCAGCATCGTAGCTGGCTTGGATTTTGTCAAGCAATGACTTGGTGAGCGTCCAGTCGCAAGTGAAGCGAGTGGGCACCAATGCAGAGCCTACGACTCGCAAGTCATTGGGGTTTAATTCAATGATTTTTTCAAAGGCTTTGACCGATTCGTCGT
>CAIKYO010000092.1 GCA_903831655.1 uncultured Burkholderiales bacterium | reverse complement strand
ATCTACCTTTTTTTCTAGCCGCCCATGTGTACTTTACACTTGAGCTGACGTCAACAGACTGAGCGACTAATCCCCGAATATATGGATAGTTATCATCAAGTTCAAGAATAGCTTTTGCAATACTTCTGTCAATAAGCATGAATTCTCCAGAATTAATTGGAACATTGCCTTCTGCAAACTTTTGTACTATCCGGTAATAGATGCCTCTAAGAATCCTCAATAAAAGTTTCTCTTCACGGTTTTTCCTCTCACCGAAAACAACTAGCGAACCGGCTTCCCAAAGCCTGTAAAAATCTGGAATCACTTCTGGGGGGTCTTGGAGATCGGCTGGCAGCATCGGAATTATTGATTCACCTTTAGCCTTTTGCATACCTCGGTACATATTTCTGAATGGCCCAATGTTTCGGCTGTTTACAAAGACCTTAATCTGAGGGTGTAATTTCGCGAGATCGCTCAGGATCTGAAATGTATTATCTGTAGAGGCGTTATCAGCAAAAATATGTTCATATTCAACTCCAGGAAGCCGCTCGCGGAATACCTTTTCAGTTCGCTTCACACATTCAGCTACTGTTAATTCCTCGTTGTAGCAAGGAGTGATAATGGAGATGCGCGGTGTCATAATTTAATAGTATCGAAATGCACGTCTTTTACAGTTCTTCAAGCCACGGAACTGGATCAAGTGTTGCGAGCTTTTCTAGTGCCATTTTTTCACGGAGCGTATCCATAGGTTGCCAAAATCCCCTATGTTGGTACGCATTCAACTTGCCATGTTTTGCCAAGCGAGTAAGTGCTCCTGTTTCAAAAGGTTCTGCAGCACTGGATATAAAGTCAATGACTTGAGGTTGTAACACAAAAAATCCTCCATTTATCCAACCTTCGTCGGCCTGGTTCTTCTCCCCAAAATGGCGAGCTTGGACCCCATCGATTTTCACATACCCAAATCGTGCCGGTGGCCGGACGGCTGTTAGAGTCGCAATTGGTGCACCTTGACGGTGAATGCCTAGGAGCTTATGGATGTTAACGTTACCAAGACCATCACCGTATGTGGCCAAATATTGATTATCTGGGAATGCACTTATGCATTGCTTGATCCGGCCACCTGTTTGAGTACTTTCTCCAGTATCAAGGGCTTTTACATTCCAGTTCTCTTGCAATTCTGCGACCCATCGATGGATAACCTCACCTTGATATCCCGTAGCAATCACAAAATCTCTATAACCCTGCCGAGCGTAGATGTTCATAAGGTGCCATAACAAAGGTTTTCCGTCAATAAGTACCATGGGTTTAGGTTTAGTTTCAGTTTCCTCAGAAATTCTTGTTCCAAGACCACCAGCGAGTAAAATTGTTTTCATCATTAAACTCCCATGAAGATTTCAATTTGTGAAGCGCACAATTCCCTTGACGATATCTTCATTGGATTTATGTACCAGTTGGCCGTCCATCTCACAGTATTATCAAAATTGAGTTTATCTACCCACTGCAATTCCTTCCGAGCCTTACTCGAGTCAAGGAGTAGATAACCCGTCTCAAAAGGCTGCTCAATGATTTCCATATTCCACCTCTTTTCTTCTAACCCCCAGCTTTTTGCAAAAGCAATTACGAGTTCTCCGACAGAACGCTTTTCACTTAAAGTCGGTCCGAAATTCCATTCACCCGATACACCGTGTGAAAGTTGATATTCCACAAGTTTCAGGTATCCATTAAGGCAATCGAGTACGTGCTGCCAAGGTCTAATTGCATCTGGGTATCGTAAGGTAGGCAAATTGCCTGATGAATATGCATTGACCAAGTCAGGAATTATTCGGTCTTGGGCCTGGTCTCCACCACCAATGACGTTTCCAGCGCGTGCGATTGCCATAGGTACCTTCGCAAAACTCCTTATCCAAGATTGAGCCGCGATGTCGGCAGCAGCCTTTGAAGCGCTATAAGGGTCGTCACCTCCGAGTTCATCAGTTTCGACATAGCCACGGAGATAATTATGGTTCTTGTAAACTTTGTCTGTAGTAATGATTAGAGCAGCTTTAAGATTCTTGAGCTCACGCGTCGCTTCAAGGACGTTCAATGTTCCGACGACGTTAATATCAAAAGTCTCAACGGGTTTCCGGTATGATTCACGCACGATCGGTTGAGCAGCAAGATGAATTAACACTTCTGGGTCGATCATCTCGATTGCGTGTTTTATCGCTATACGATCGCGAATATCAAGTCGCAAATCATGCTTAAAAATTGGTGATAATTCAGCTTGGTTGAAAAGTGACTTTTCAGGAGGGTCAAGAGCTATCCCGGATACGGTATGACCTTGCATCTCAAGCATCAGCGCAAGCCAGGATCCTTTGAATCCAGTATGTCCTGTGATCAAGTAGTGCATTTTTTACTTAACTTTTCCAGACATAAAATCAGATATGGATTCAATAACATAGTCGAGCATCTGTGTTGTGAGGCCGGGATAAACACCAACCCAGAATGAACGTGTCATCACAATGTCGGTGTTGGTCAAATCACCAACGATACGAAAGTCAACGTCCTTATATGCGGGCTGTTTTGTAACATTTCCTGCGAAAACAAGTCGGGATCCAATCTTACGAGACTCCAAGAATCGAAGTAAGTTTTCGCGATTTGCTGGGTGGGAAGGATCTAACGTGATGGGACAACCAAACCACGATGGGTCGCTATTCTCAGTAGGCGTAGCTATGGATATGCCTTCCACACTGCTGAGATGCCTGCGAAGATATTCATAGTTATTTTTTCGCTTTTGAATAAATAGTTCGACTTTAGCCAACTGAGTAATACCAAGCGCCGCCTGCATGTCAGTAGCTTTTAGGTTGTATCCGATATGACTGTAGGTGTACTTGTGATCGTAACCTTCAGGAAGATCACCAAGCTTCCATGCATAACGTTTGGCACAAGTATTGTCTTTACCAGTCTCGCAGTAGCAGTCGCGCCCCCAGTCACGGAAAGATTCCACTTGTTTCTTCACCAAAGGTGACTTCACAAAGACAGCTCCTCCCTCACCCGTCGTGATGTGGTGAGCAGGATAGAAACTCAGAGTGGCGGTATCGCCAAAACTACCGGTCCGTTGACCACGATATGTAGATCCAAGGGCATCACATGAGTCTTCAATAAGCCAAAGATTGTTTTCCTTACAAAGGCGCTGGACAAGGTCGAGATTAAAAGGGTTGCCAAGTGTGTGCGCCATCATAATAGCTTTAGTCTTAGGACCGATAGCTTCCTGAAGGCTAACTTCATTGGCATCCAAGGTATCCAAATTCACGTCAACAACGACAGGTTTTAAGCCGTTTTGAATGATTGGGTTCACGGTCGTAGGGAAACCCATTGCCACAGTTAGAACCTCATCGCCAGGCTTGAGGGCGCGGTCACCGAGTTTGTTGCTGGTTAAACCGCTAAGTGCCACGAGGTTTGCGCTTGAACCTGAGTTTACGAAGAGAGCTGAACGCGCCCCTACGAATTGAGCAAGTTGGCGTTCGAAGTCAGACGTGAACCGACCAGCGGTGAGCCAACCATCAAGACTTGAGTCGACGAGTGCTGAAAAATCATCAGATGTTAGGACTTTACCTGAAACAGGGACTGGGTCTTCGCCGGGTTTGAATGGTTGAGAAACAAGAAGTCTGTCGGCGTACTCTCTAGTAAGGCTAAGTATTTGACTGCGGAGATGAGCTAATTCGGACATCTGTATCTACCTCTTAAGGTTCTTCGCTTTTGAAGGTCTCAGCTTGGTCGCGTCAGTCACATTTCTGAACATTGCGTATCCAATCAAACTTATCAAGAGTGATTCTGGCAAAAACTGTACTACGTATCTATCAGGTTGAAATCCAAGAAGTAAATATGCGAGACGAAGCACTGCTGCAGGAACGACCAATATGACTAAAAATCTTAGTTGACCTTGCTCGGATTTCCTTCGAACAGTTGAAATTAACAAGAGTCCAAGCGGGATGTAAATAAATGATATGAAAGATACGAAAACCCCAACAGTGAAGGATAGCCCGGTGAGGAAAGGGGCCAGAGTGAATTTCGCACAAGATTGAACAATCGAACCCCTTGCGAATCGACTCCACGTCCCAGAGTTGTAGCTGTCGGTAATGCCACATTTGCGTGATACCGAAAAAGTAGCTTCGGCATGAACTCTATTCTCAAACATCGGGTTTGACTGAGAAACTCCCAACAGACCCTTAGTCTGGACTGCAGGAGCGAGGCCAGATTGGGTTACATAATCGTCAAAGAAGTCACTAAGAGCAATAAGCGGAGAATGTGCAAAAAATTTCGGGTACTCGAGCACATCGGAACCTTGAGGAACCCCGTACGTGATTGTATTTGGCCGACTTTCTCCCCAGTTTTGAAAAAGACTTAAAGAAGTTATTGCACATAATCCACTTAGCAAAATGAGAATAGTTAGTAATATCTTTTTGGAAGAAACCAATTCCGGAGATTTCATTATGAGGTATAGTGCGAGTGCGATTACACAAGCAAAGAAGGGAATGATTCCTTCGCCCGTCCAAACAGCTATCACGGACAAAACACCTACATAAAAATAATTTGATAGGTTGCTTGATTCAATCAAAATTGACAGAAGTAAGAATAACCCAAGATTAGTTTCTGCAATGAACAAAGGTTGCTGTAGGACAGTAGTGCCATAACCATCAATGGTTGGGAGAAATACCAATAGGTAAATAATCCACTTTGGAATACCAAATTGAAATATTTTTTTCAAGAGAAAATCAATTCTTTTCATCAGAAGCAATGTGCTTGAGGCTATAAGAAAAACTTGAATAAAAATCAAAAAACGATCACTCCTTGATATCGACAATAAAAAAGCAAGAAAAATTGGATAGCCAGGAGGTCTTCCAAAGAGGTAACCTTGCGTAATCGAAAAATGCATAATTGAATTAGCTGTTGCCAAATATTGATTTCCATCAAATGTGATTAATGAACCGCCAAAAAAAGTGTAGAAAATTGCGATAGTGACCGGGAGAAGGAGAAACGAGAGAAGGCGGTGGAGTGATGTTTGGAAAGTATATCGACGTCCGCTGTTCATTGTAATAGAATAGACCCTATCGTCGATCAGCATGAGCGCTGAGGCTTAATGGTTAAAGATGTCGTAAAAGTTGTGATTGAAATCCAGGCGAATCGATAACTTAGTTAAATCCATCTAGGAATTTGGCTGCATCGAGCTATTTCAGAAATACAGTTAGGCATTTTATTGTAGAATTGACACATGAAAAATGTATCGCTTGCGATCATTATTGCGTATGCAGGCGAACAAGAATATCTCGAAGAGACGATGCCGTCTGTTGTTGCTTGCGGCGGAGTCTCAGAGGTCGTGATTGGCGTCGATCTGACCAGGACAACCAAAGTAGAGGCGGACCGGGCATGGAGAAAGTGGCAAGAGCTCGGCCAAGAAATTAATATTCCAGTTAAACTAGTTTATTCAAATAAAATGGGTCCTTCTGCCGTTCGAAATCTGGCAATAACTGTTTCAACAAGTTCATACATTCTCCCCGTTGACTCAGATGACCGAATCAATTCTATCTACCCGCAGAAAATAATTGATATCTTAAATAAAGATCCAAATATTGGAATTGTGTATGGCGGTGCTGAACTCTTCGGAGACTCACAAGGTAAGTGGAATCTGGAGAAATTTTCCCCGGAAAGAATGGTTCTAGAGAATTGTATTTATGCTACAGCTGGATTCCGAAGGCAAGATTGGGAAACCGTTGGTGGTTACGACGAAGATTTAATTTACGGACAAGAAGATTGGGATTTTTGGCTTAAAATTTTGAGTTTAGGACGCTCGGTAAACTACATCGAAGAAACTATGTTTTATTATAGAATACGACCAAATAGCAGGAGTGTTACCTTTCGAAGTAAGAAGGATCATGTAATCTGGACCTACAGTAGAGTTTGTGAAAACAATTCGAGATATATGGCGAATCAGGTGAATGCTATTTACCATCGACGAATCCAATTGGAGTACGAAAACAATACTTTCACAAGTGCTACTCGAGCTCTAATTAGGGCGATTATCAAGCGATTTCCGTATTTGCGTCGCTTCACAAACACAAAAATAGCAAGAAGCATTGCGTTAGGCTTGCGAAGTTAAAATTATGAATCAGAAAACTAAGCTTGCGTTTGCCACATCCTGCGACTTGAATTATCTCGCCCAAGCACATGCACTAGCAAAGTCAGTCAAGAATATATACCCAGATTCCACATTTACCCTTGGATTAAACGAGTCAGATTTATCCTTAGAAGCGATAATCACTCAAGTCGCTCCGGAATTTGATTATGTCCTTGTGGGAGAGAACCTACACCCGCGTTATGATTCTTTAGAAAAAAGATACGGAATTATTGAATTGTGCTGCTCAACAAAACCAGCCTTGCTCGAAAGGTGTTTTCAAGCTGGAAACCAAATTGTAATATATTTAGATCCGGATACTTTTCTTCTGGATCCTTTAACCTCTGCGGTGGAATCATTAGAGCACGATAATTGCGAAGCGGTCTTCACACCACATCTTACAAGTTTGGGTAATCTTGATATGGAAATCTCATCCATGAAACATGGTGTGGTAAATCTAGGATTTCTTGCATTGCGAAACACAGATTCCGTAATGAACTTTCTCTCTTGGTGGAACTTGCGTCTAGAAACCATGTGCATCAATGACCCCAAAAGAGGAATTTTTACTGACCAAACTTGGGCAGCTTTAGGCTTAGGAGTTTTACACTCGAAAATTATCCAAGATGTTGGATACAACTTCGCTACGTGGAACTTGGCAGATCATGTTGTTTCTCAAGTAAATGAAAAATATTTAATAGATGACAGCCCCTTGGTGTTTGCTCATTTTTCGACATTTTCGGTTGGAGGAATCCAAGAGTTTATTCGCAAATATCAGGTTCATGTATCCACAAGCTTCATTGACCTTTTAGATATTTATAGTCAAGAGGTTGAAAAATCAAAACAATTGCTCTTAATCGCAATTTCCCACGCAACCAGGAAACCCCACTATAAAAAAATATCTAAAAATCGAAAATCAGGCATGGAGATGAAGGCAATATTTGTTGATTTTTTGGGATCGCATTCGCCTGCAATGCTCAGAGCTATCTTGGAGTTAAAGAGAAAGTTTCGTATTAAAAGTGAATAAAATTGAGGTGTTGATGGCCACGTACAATGGCGAAAAATATCTGACAAACCAAATTGAATCTATTTTGAACCAAGTTGATTGCCAGGTTGAAATCCACGTGGGAGACAACGGCTCCACAGACAAGTCCCTGGAGATCTTGGGCGACTATATGGGAAAAAAACAACTTTCAAAAATCTACCACGTAAAAAAAAGAGGACATTCCTTTGTTTTTTTCAGTTTGATCCAATCTGCCACCCAAGGGAAATTTGTAGCCTTTGCAGACCAAGACGATATTTGGGATTCACATAAGTTGTGCAAGCAATTAGAGAAGTTCGACGATCGGTCTAAACCAACTTTAATCTTTTGCTGGAGAAAATACATGGATTCTCAAGGAGATCCGCTATTAATCAAGCGCCAAAAGACTCAAAAATTGGGTTGGCGTAATGCGGTTATCGAAAATGTAGTGCCGGGAAATACAATGGTTTTAAACGCCCCTGCTGTTTCCCTTCTAAAAATGTTCAGCGAGCAGGAGGTCAAACATTATGATTCATGGATTTATCTTGTTATGTCAGTGTTCGGGCAAATTTACTTAGTACCCGAGGAACTGGTTTCATATCGACTCCATGAGACAAACACGGTTGGCATTAGGACAAATAGGGATATATTGAAATTTGTCAATGGGATTCGCGAATACATCAGCCAAGTCAAACGCCTTGGCGAGGCCATCGAGGCTCGACAGGAGTTGGAGGTACCAAAAGATTTTATGGATTTCGTCCTTAGATTATCGAGTAGGAACGTATTCATAAGAATTTCAGCGATATATCGAGCGAGGATATTTCGTCAAAGCAAATTTGAGACTTTTCTATTCAGAATCGCACTAGTTCCTTTTTTGGTTTTAAATAAGTAATTTTGATATGTATTTTCCATAATCATTGTGCTTAAACCTGAGTGAATATTCAATGAGCTCTTCTTTTGAAATCCAACCTTGGCCATAGGCAATTTCCTCTAGACAGGCAATTTTTAGTCCCGTGCGTTCTTCGACCACTCTTACATATGTCGAAGCATCGTGCATCGAGTTTGGGTTACCAGTGTCTAACCAAGCGGCTCCTCTGGTTATTTGAGTTAGCGTTAATTCCTTACGCTGAAGGTACCAATCAATTACGGAGGTGATTTCTAATTCTCCTCGTGTGCTGGGTTTGACCTGTTTCGCCACTTCAACAACTCGATTATCAAAGAAGTAGAGCCCGGTCACTGCTAAATTTGAGGTTGGGTTCCTAGGCTTTTCCTCAATCGCTAAAGGAAGTCCTTCTGAATCGAGATTCAGAACGCCGTACTGAGTTGGATCTGAGACTGTGTAGGTGAAAATATGAGCACCAATACCTGGCAAAGTTTCCTCTAGTTGGTGACCAAGACCTACTCCATGGAATATATTATCGCCGAGAATCATCAGACATGAGTCACCAGCAAGGTATTCCTCTCCAATGATGAACGCTTGCGCAAGCCCTTCGGGTTTTGGCTGGATTTCGTATGTGAGAGTAATCCCAAATTGATGACCGTTTCCTAGCAATGCTTTAAACGCTGATTGATCCTGAGGTGTTGTAATGATTAAAATTTCACGTATGCCGGCCAGCATCAAGGTCGCCAAAGGATAATAAATCATGGGCTTGTCATAGATAGGCAAGAGTTGCTTACTAATCACGTTAGTAACCGGCCAAAGCCTTGAACCTGTGCCGCCAGCCAGAACAATTCCCTTCATGTGTGAATCTTAACGATAGTATGTGCACTTGCAACCAAAGTGGGGGTTTCCATGCGTTTATTAGTCACTGGTGGCGCTGGTTTCATTGGCTCAAACTTTGTCCGTCGAAGTATCGAGAAATCCTTTGTGGGAATCGAGTCTGTTCTCGTTTTGGATTCGCTGACCTATGCCGGCATCGAGGAAAACTTGGATCCCGTGATTGGTCAAGGAAATTTGCGATTTGTTAAAGGTGATATTTGTGATGTTGAACTCGTCGAGTCGCTACTACCGGATGTAGACGCCGTCATTAATTTTGCTGCAGAATCTCACGTTGATCGGTCGATTGAAAGTGCAGCGGAGTTCGTCCGTACCAATGTCTTAGGAGTTCAAGTGTTGCTTGATGCCATAAAGACATCTGGCAAAAAGATTAGATTTTTGCAAGTCTCAACCGACGAGGTGTATGGATCTATCGAAGAGGGATCTTGGGACGAAAACTGCCAATTGCTACCAAATTCTCCCTACTCAGCTTCTAAAGCAGGGGGTGAACTTTTAACTCGGGCTTACCACCGCACTTATGGTCTGGATGTGGT
>CAIKYO010000091.1 GCA_903831655.1 uncultured Burkholderiales bacterium | reverse complement strand
TGACAAGGACATTGATGCCGTTTCAGTGGACGTTCAAGCGGCTCTCTTGAGGGCTCAAAAATCGCTTCCCATTGAGATGACCATTCCACCCTCATACAGAAAGGTCAACCCTGCGGATGCGCCAGTGCTCTTTTTGGCGCTCACTTCTCCCTCTATGGGCATGTCAGAGCTCAATGATTATGCGGAAAATTTAATTTCTCCAACCATCTCTACCATTAGCGGCGTCGCCTTGGTGAGTGTGTATGGACAAAAGCGATTTGCTGTTCGTGTCAGGGCCAATCCACAGGCTTTGGCTTCATATGGGCTGACCATGGATGATGTCTTGACGGCTGTTAATCAAGGCAATTCCAACACGCCGGTAGGTATTTTGGATGGTCCTAAACAGCTATTGACCATCACGGCCAATAAGCAGTTGATGAAGGCTGCAGAGTTTGCTGAATTGATTGTGAGCTCAAAACCCACGGGTGTTATTCGTTTGAAGGATGTCGCCTCTGTTGAGGACAGCTTTGAGTCGATTCGCACGGCTGCGAGTTACTTGGGCAAAACCTCCATCATTTTGGCCATACAACGTCAGCCAAAAGCCAATACCGTTGAGGTTGTTGATGCAGTCAATGCACTACTGCCACGCTTTAAGAAACAATTACCTGCCTCTGTGGAAATATTACCTCTGAACGATCGCTCTGTCTCGATTCGTGCGGCCATTGAGGACGTGAAGGTCTCCCTCGGATTGACGGTTGTGTTGGTGGTGTTGGTGATTTTGATGTTCCTCAGAAGGGCTGCTGCCACCATCATCCCTACACTGAGCTTGCCCGTTTCTTTGATTGGTGCAGTGGCCTTGCTCTATGCTTTGGGTTATTCGTTGGACAACATCTCATTGCTGGGCATTACCTTGGCGGTGGGCTTGGTGGTGGATGATGCGATTGTGATGCTAGAGAACATTGTGCGGCACATCGATGAAGGCCTCACTCCTATGCAAGCCTCTTTGAAGGGCTCAAAGGAGATGGCTTTTACGATCTTGTCCATTTCGTTCTCGTTGGTAGCTGTTTTCATTCCCATTTTTTTCATGCCTGGCGTGATTGGCTTGTTGTTTCACGAGTTTGCCGTTGTAGTGGCCTTGGCCATTTTGGTGTCTGCTGTGGTGTCCCTCACATTGGTGCCCATGTTGTGCTCGAGATTTCTACCCCCCAGCACCAACCCTCATACCCATCAAGGTGGACATGGCTATTCGGCTGAAGGTGAGAATGCATTTGGTCGTTGGTTTGAGAGCGCGTTTGACTCCATCTTGAAGGGCTATGAGGACACCCTTGAGATCGCGCTTCGCCATCGCGTATGGGTTTTGGGAGTGGCTTTTGGCACCTTCGTTTTGACAGCGTGGTTGTACTCGATTGCCCCAAAGGGCTTCTTCCCCGAGGAGGATATTGGTCAGATTTCAGTGACCACAGAGGCCTCTGAAGACATCTCATTTGCTGAGATGGTTCGCATTCAAAGTTTGGTGGCCGATCGCATGGCCAAGGATCCAGCGGTAGATTACATTCAATCCTTTGTGGGATCGAGCTCTTTCACACCTAAGCCATTGAATTCTGGCAGTATGTTTGTCGTCTTAAAGCCCCAGAGCCAGCGTCCCAAAATTGGTTTGGTCATTGAGCGATTGAGAACGCTGTCTCGCTACCCAGG
>CAIKYO010000090.1 GCA_903831655.1 uncultured Burkholderiales bacterium | reverse complement strand
TTATGTTCGATAGCGCACAGACATCCATGAATTTTTTCTTTAATTCAGCAACGCTTAATTTAAAGATCTAGCCAACTGTGTAGGGTCGCATCAAGTTGACTTAAAGAATCTGCAGCAAAGAAAAGTTCCGTGGAGTTTGCTTGTGTTACCAGCTAACCGGTTTTTCAAGTAAGCTTTTTTACCCTTGATATATGTCAATTAAATGAGGATCTGCCTTTTCAATGTGCGATAGCGTACATACGGAGTGAGCGACACAACCTACATTCATCACATAGTTAAGAAAGATAACAATGAAAAACAACCATGATGGTTTCAAGAATCACTTGTTATCAGCGCGACCCGAGTTAGTCTTGAAGCGATGGCAGTCAGAGCTTGAGTTGGTTTTTTTGCCTTTGGGAACTGTCCTCTATGAATCAGGCTGCAAGATCAGTCATGTGTACTTTCCTGAGTCGTGCATCGTGTCGATGCTCTTCGTGCTCGAGAGTGGCGCCTCGGCCGAAATTGCCGTTGTCGGATTTGAAGGCATGGTTGGGATTTCGCTCTTCATGGGTGGTGAAACGACGCCAAGTCGTGCTGTCATTCAAAGCGAAGGAAAAGCTTATCGCGTGCGAGCATCCTTCATCAAACAAGAGTTCAATCAATCCCCGCCAGTCATGCACTTGCTTTTGCGTTTCACGCAGGCTCTGATTACACAGATGACGCAAACCGCTGTATGCAACCGTCATCACACCTTGGATCAGCAGCTGTCCCGCTGGCTTTTGCTCAGCTTAGACCGCCTGACGGGCACCGACTTGGTGATGACCCAAGAACTCATTGCCAATATGTTGGGTGTAAGGCGTGAGGGCGTCACCAATGCAGCTTGCAGCTTACAAAAATCTGGACTCATCAGTTACGCGCGTGGTCACATTACTGTGACTGATCGTCACGGCTTAGAGCAGCGCGCATGTGAGTGCTACAGCGTTGTCAAAAATGAATATGACCGATTGCTGCCAGATTTAATTGCTTTGTAATTTTTGTTTTGTTCGCTACCGTACAGATTCAATTTATATTGAAAATTAGCCTTGGCAGTGTTGCTAAGTACGAGGTCGAACATAGTGAAAAAACACTTGAATTCCCTACACTTTATGCAGTCCCTGCCACCTGTATCAATTGAAATTGGAACCCATGTGAACGCCTTGTCAAATGGCTTGATTGCGCAGCTTGATGCTGCGGATCAAGCGCTTTTATTACGTCGTGCAAAGATCGTGACATTGAACGTAGGCGATGTCTTGTCGTCACCAGATGCAAACAAATCGCTCATTTACTTTCCACTCAGTGGAGCGATTGCTTTGTATGTGGGCCGTCACGGCCAACCCTCGTCCGTGGGTATGGCTGTCGGTTTGATTGGAGCCGAAGGAGCTGCAGGCTTACAAGCTGCACTTGGCTTTGGTGCCGGCAATTTAAAAATGCTGGTTCAGTCTGCGGGTCAAGCCTATGCGGTGGAGGGGGTTCTTGCACAGCGGTTGGTCCAACGCAGACGAAAAATATTGTTGCAGTTTTCACGCTATTTGTGGACGGTGTTTGACAACATTGTTGTACTTGCGTCAAGGCCTTACACGCAAGACATCAAAGTTCGTTTGGCGCACTGGTTACTCCTCAGTGCACAACGCTGCGCGACGGCTTCGTTAGTTCTAACCCATGCACAAATTGCCCAAATGCTTGGTGTGCGACGAGCGAGTATTTCGATTGCAGCACGAGAGATGAAGCTTAAGCGTTATATCAGCTACAGCCGAGGGCACATCGCACTGTTGAATGTGCCAGCGCTACATGCGCTGGCCAAGGTCTGAGTGAAAGAACCGTTTTAAGGTTTTGCTTTTGGCAAGGTCGCGTCGACCTTGTGGGTCAGATCCAAAATTTGCACTTGTGTCAGCGCAACCGCTGTGGCCGTACGATATAAATTTGCCAGCCCAATCACCAAAGACAGTAATGCAATGATGAAGGTGACGGTAATCCAAAGTCCTTGATTTTCAGGTTCAATGAGGTGACGTTTGTCCATGGTGTTTCCTTTGAGGTTCAGGTTAAAAAACTAAGGCGCTGCCAACTTGGGTAGCAAAATTTGAGA
>CAIKYO010000089.1 GCA_903831655.1 uncultured Burkholderiales bacterium | reverse complement strand
ACTAGGCGTTAACTAAAATCAGGCCTTATTCAGTCGTATGATTTCTATAACTTTTCATTTTTCGCTTGGGTTCAAGAAAGGGAGTACCCAGGCTTGAGAAATGGTCTAGGATTTGAAAGGTTTCATGGGGATGATCCTGCCCCTGGTAGATTTCGACGCCCGGCAACATATAAGCCATCTCTCTTTTAGCCCAACACTCTGATTGCCATTGCCCAAGTGCAACGGCTTCTTCTAATTTTTGTTGTTGATCAGGACGCCAACGCTCGCAAATCTGAACGGGTTCTTTTGAAGGGAAAACACCCACCTCAACGTTTCCTATCAAGCTGTTAAAGGAATCTAAGGTTTTTCTAAAAGCATTTCGAACCGTATTTCTTTTTTCAGCCCTAACATTGGCATTGTCTCGATCTAGAATTTTTTGATTAGGCGATACGTTTAGATGAAGACCTTTTTCAAAATCTCCCCATTTGTTCAGTTTATTTGTTTTCAGGCTGTAATTTACGCTGATGTTCAGCATCATTGACTTATAGGCAGGAATGATGGTTTTCATGCTCCTAAGTCCTAATTTAGCCAGTTGATATTTGGCACTGACTGTATAGTGTTCGCCCCTGACCCTGGCTGACTGCCATGCTTCAAAGAGTATGGTTTGTGCCTGAAGAGTATTTAAGAATTTGGGAATTGCCAAGTAAATGGTATCAAGTTTTGGTTTAACTATTTCAGCTTGATCTAAGAGAACCACGCCAAATCCTAGATCTTTCAATTTCATTTCCTCTTGTGGCGAATCAAATAACTTAGGGCCACGATCTTGCCACCAGTGCATAAAGCATTCATAGCTAAAAATATCACCAAAGTCATTCCATACTTTGACGATTCTTGGGTCCAAACAGTCTCCGTTTTGTTGACAACACCACAAATAATCCTTGCTACATCGAAGCGTCGCTACCCACCAAAAAAAGAGACTTGAATTAACCGCTGAACTAGCAAGGCTCTCGATGGTGCGTGTATCCATTTTGTCTCCTTAGTTTTTTAGATAACGACTACTTTTGTCAAAATAATATAAACCAAAGTGCAATGTCACTCCAAGTTATAAGTTATTGATTTAGCCTTGAGTCAGCAGTGCATTCGCCTGCCATCAATAACTTTTAAGGAAACTGCTATGCAACTCACCAATGGAGCCATTAAAAAATCGTCCACTATCCCCATGCCGCCAAGTCAAATGATCATGCCCGTGGAGGAGGGTGATGAATTGGATACTTTTGATCTAAGTGCTTTTGTAATTCCAGCCGCAACGAAAGCTAATCTATCTATTCGTCCTTCAGATAAAGATAAGAAAAGCCAAGAAATTGAAAAGTTCCTAGCAGAGAGCACTGAGTTATTTAACTTGGGCTTGAAATATGAAACTGAAGTAGTAGCTCGAGGTCATCAAGCACTTTATGAACTTCTAGCTTCAATTTACAGTTTGGCTCTTCGAATTGAAGAAAATGAAAATTCAGAAAAAATTATTGCTGCCATTAGAGCTGACTTAAAAGACAACCACGACATCAAGCTTCAATCTAACAGCACAGCCATGGCTGCAATCGTGCGTTATGTGGTTCGTAGTGATAAGTTGGTGGCCAGTAGATACACCAAAGTACTCACTGTTGCCAGAGAAGAAAACCTGTCACCTCAAGAATTGCCTGATTACATCAGCCGTCGTGGTGGTGTGACTCAAATACAAGAAACTGAAGCCAAAGCTTTAGCAAAATCCAAGGGGGATAAAAATAGTAAAGAACGTACAGCCTTATTAAGAGAGTATTTTCAGCTGGTCGGCTATACGTCTCAAGAAACCCTAAAGTTCAATGGCACCGTTGTGGTGCATAACAGTGAGAAAACTACTGCCGCTGAAACCTCCAGTTTCTGTGTTTTTGTCGCTCATCACGATGGTGGTGACGATTACAAAATCATAACGGCCAACGATTTAGGGCATACCTATGAGGATAACTTGATTAAATATTTAGGCAAGGAATTCCCCAGTGATCCATATCTGCTAGAGCGTGGACTTAGAAACTTTAAACGTAAGTTGGCTATGGATCCAAAGATGCCAGAAGGTTTGAGGCGGAATCTTTCGGCTCAATTGGCCTTACCAATGAAACATAAACCTCTGGAGGTGATTGAAATGGAATCCGCAGCACCAGTTGTTGAAGAATGATTTGTAAAGCGAGTCAGTACGGGCAACCGCTTGTACTGACTTTTCTAATTGTTGGGAGTAATCAAATGACCAAGTATTTTGTATTTAGAAACCAATCAAATGGGGAACAGAAGAATGTTCCAGGAAGTAGAGAAGAGATGGCCTGTGAAATAGCAAAGGTAGTCAGTCAAGATGCATTGCCAAAGGACTATTACATTGCTTTTGCTCAAGAAAATAAACAAACAGTAAATGAAACTCTGCGTGAGATGGCTACATGTACTGTTGAAATTGACGACGAGCGAGAAAAAATTTGGATTAATGAAGCTCAGGCACTTTGGTATAAGTTCGATAACCTAGAAGATCAAATTGGCATGGCAAATACAGCAATTTACTTTGCTGCTAACGATCTCGGAGAAGCTTTGGAACAATCAGAGCATTTCAACGATATTGAATATTTAGGACCCAAAACAGTAGAAAGAACTTTTGAATATATGGATAGTTCTGGTCTTTCTCAATTTGCAGATCAATTATCTGAGATTTTTGAAGTGGAATTTTTTCATAACACTTATTTGGAAAGCTAAAAATGAAAAACTATTTGATTTTTAAAGTAGACGGATCCCCCATCGACGATGATTTAAATTCTCCTGAAGTCATTGCTAGCGAAATTGCTAAAGCGATACTTGAAGACTCGTTTGAATCAAGTCGTTACCTTGCGATCCTTTCTGACAGTTTCGGAACAGTTGAAACTTCTCTGGCTAAGCAGCCTATAGCTTCATTGAATTTAGATCACGATGGAATTAATCTGTGGATTTCTGAAGGACGGAAAATTCGTGATGCAATATATTCTTTAATTGATTCCATCTCAGATTCCTATTCAAATATTGCTCAGACGATTAATTTACTTGAGGATATTTGTCATAAAAGCAATAAGTTCGGCGAAATCTCAGTTTCCGATGACATTGACTTAGATCGTACCTTTGAATGGATTGAAAATACCTCTGAGCAACAATTTTCTGAGTGTTTAAGAAAGGTTTATTCTTTCAATGAAATGGAGCATCAAGGAGCTAGCAATGCCTAAATACCTGATACTAAAACGTGCAGAAAACGACCCCAAAGCTCATGCTCCTGGGTCAACTGAATTAACGGCATGTGAAATTGCTAAAGAATTGATGTATTTTGATGGACCAGTTGATAACTTGATGGCCATTGATGCAATCGGTCCATCTGCCACATTTGCACATTTAGAAGATTCAACACTCTGTTCAATTCATGTTGACGAAGAGTCTCAGTATTTATGGAACAATGAAATTCCAGAAATCGAGGAAAGTCTTCGTAACTTTGAATTTATTAAAAATCAAGCTGAAAACGACTTGAATGATGCATTGCGTCAAATGCAGGAAAAATTCGCTGAAAGTTCTGCCTTTAGCGAAATAGATCCAGAAGACGGAATTGGCGTTTACTCAGCTCTTGAGGCCCTTGGCTACGATGACATTGATTTCAAATTCAGGCGTGCTTTACAGAAACAGTTTCAGTTTGAAGAAATGATAGGAATGTTCAAATGAGTGGAATTAAAAAGCGATGAATTTGTAACTGTTAGTTAGATTGTAGGCCTTCTGATCCTGGCTCTGGCATTGCTAATTTATATGCTGGACGTGATTTGATTCTTTCAAACCAATCAAGAACCAGGGGATGCGACTGAACTAAATGAAATAAGTCGATTCTGACCAATCTCTGAACAAAAGGTGCGATATCTAAATCTGCCAAAGTTATGTTATCTCCGCAAAGCCATTTTGAGTTTATCAATGCATGATTCATTTGGATGACCATGGCTTCAAGCTTTTTATGTGAAGGAATTAATTCTTCCTTACTGATACCAGTTGTAGCAGCAAGTTTCCATCTTGCTCTTATTTGCTCATTGGGTATTTTAGAAATCAACTCGAGGGCCTTTTCTTTGCCCATTTTTTGTAGTTCAGGCTGAATGTTTTTTACAAAGGAGGGTAGTTTGACTGCTTCAGAGGGGCCGAATTCCACATATTGAGACCATATTCTGACCTTGGCTTTTAGTAGAGGATCCTTGGGCATCAAAGATATTTGAGGATATTGTTCTTCTAAATACTCATTGATAATGCGAGACTCACAAATGACTTGATTCTGGTCGATCAATACTGGTACTAGACCTTGAGGATTAATTTTCAGAAAATTAGGATCTAAGTGATCAAACTTCCTTAGATTGAGATGGTGTCCTGTCCAAGGGATGCCTTTTTCTTCCAGGCAGAGTCTTACTTTTTGACTGCAAGTTGAATGTAGGCTGTGATAGAGCTCCATTATTACTCCGGCTCAATTCCAGCGGCTTTTACAAGTTGACCCCAGTTTTTAGTGTCCGATTCAATGAGTTTTTT
>CAIKYO010000088.1 GCA_903831655.1 uncultured Burkholderiales bacterium | reverse complement strand
GGATCAATCACACTGATGTTTGCATCCAAAGAATTCAAGACAAAGAGTGGCGTAGCTGCTTGCGACGTACTTGCCAAAGCCCAAAAACAAACAGACAAACGGGCGCAATTTTTAAAATTGATTTTTTTCAACGCGTTGCCAAATAACATGTGCTCAATCCTTATGGTGTGTCCAAGTTTAATGGATCTTTTGAGGACACCCAGCCCAATCGGATCGAAAGTGCGTCCACCGCCCCCCCTACAATATGCCTTGTCTAAAACGCATGACATTTGATCTCGGTCATCCTTTGAGCAATGAACACCCAAATCATTCAAAAAACCGTCCTTGACATGGAGGTGGAATTGATTGTTCCAGCCTCCACACAGACTGCCAATGAGGCCATTCAACCCTTGGTTTTTTTGCACGAAGGTCTGGGCAGTGTCGCCATGTGGCACTCCAAACAAGGATATTGGCCACAGTCGATTTGCGAAAGCTCCAATCGTGTGGGTCTTGTGTACTCAAGGCGAGGTTATGGTGCTTCTAAGAAAATTGAACACGCACGCACCACCAACCGCTGGGATCCTCACTACATGCACCAACATGCACTTGAAGTTTTGCCCAACTTGTTGGATGAATTGAATTTGATTCGTCCCATTTTGGTGGGTCACTCCGATGGAGCCACGATTGCACTGATTTATGCGGCCCATCACCCCACTTGCCAAGGCGTTTTTGCAATGGCACCTCACTTGTTTGTTGAAGACATCACCATAAAATCGATCGAAGAGGCGAAAAGAGCATTTGAGTCTGGAGATCTCAAAGAAAAATTACAGCGGTTTCACCACCACGTGGACGATGCCTTTTGGCTGTGGTGCGACGTTTGGCTCTCACAAGAATTCAAATCCTTTGACATCCGCGCGCTGGTGCAACAAATCACCTCTCCCGTTTGCGCCCTCCAAGGGCTAGATGACCCTTACGGCAGTGACAGTCAAATTGACTCCCTTGTCACACAAGGGCACCTCGAGCGCCATTTTCTGCCCCATTGTGCGCACAACCCCCACCGTGAAAGTCAAGAGAGATGCAATGCCTTGTTGTTGGATTTTCTTGAGCGCTCTTTGATCAAACCCCGCCCTTTAACGTGAGCACTTCCTGAGATGACAAATACCTCCACTCACCAGGAGCGAGCTCTTGGGGAAGCACCAAGGAGCCCATTTGGCTGCGGTGCAATGCCACGACCAAATGTCCCACTGCGGCAATCATGCGCTTGACTTGGTGATACTTGCCCTGAGTCAAGGTCATCTTCAAAGTGCGCTCTCCCGTTTGCTCAATGTGCTCGGCTCGGACGGGTTTAGGCGAATCGTTCAATACAACACCTGCCAAGAGTTGATCCAACGCATTTTGTGTCAGCACATTCTCTGTGGTGATATCGTAGACCTTGGGTACGTGGTGCTTGGGAGAAGACAGGCGGTGAATGAAAGCTCCGTCATCGGTGAGAATCAGCATTCCGGTAGTATCTTGATCGAGTCGACCCACGGCTTGAACGCCTTGAATGGCAGACTTTTGAGGTCTTTGCCTCAAAGGCGAGGGCAACAAGGTGTAAATGCTTGGCCAAGAGGAGGGTTTTTGCGAGCACTCCGTGCCAGCGGGTTTGTGGAGCAAGACGTAAGCTCGGGTCCAAAATTGCCAAGGCTTACCCATCACTTCAAAGGGCATCCCCTCAAAGACTTCGATCTCCTCCCAAGCTTCAAGAGGGGTTATCCATTCGCCATTGCTTTGAAATCGCACATGGCCTTGTTCGACCAAACCCTGGCAAATTCTGCGGGTTCCAAAACCTTGAGAAAAAAGTAATTCTTGAATTTGCATGAATATAGGTTGACCGTTTGGGTTAAAGCACCACACCCATTTTAGAGCGACTTGTCCTCCTCTAACATTTCCTTCGCTTTGAGCGTCAACTTATCCAAGCATCGAAAGAGCACCTGCCTCTCGTGTGTAGACAATGTGCTCATGAGCAACTCGTTTCTGTGGACCGCTTGTGGGAAAACAAGGGAATAGGTTTTTTGCCCCTCTGCGGTCAAAGACAGCTCTACACCGCGTGCGTCCTCTTCACTGGTATTGCGCTGAACCCAACCACGCTCAATCAGAGATGCGACCAAGCGACTCGCTTGGCTTTTGTCTACATCCACCTCTTTGGCCAGGGATTGCAAGGACAATGGCGCAAACTCTCCCAATAAGCCGATGACACGCCAATCTCTTGGGCCGAGATTGAACTCACGTGCATTTTGTCTCGAAGCAATGTTGCTCGATAAATTGGCAAGCCAATTGATGCGATACGTCAGCAGATCTTTCAAATGCATTGCACTCACTTGTAACGCCCATTCACAAAGGGGTTAAGTCCAGACTTGAGGACATGCGAGGAAAGCTCCCTGGACAAAAGAGTCTCACAGTGAGCAGCAATCTCTAAAAGCGCCTCTCGATCAATTCCCGTTTTGATTCCCATTGCGTGCAACAAATCGACCCAATCTTCAGTGCATACATTTCCCGTGTGACCTTGCCCGTATTTCACCTTTAAGGGATGTCCACCCACACCACCCACAGCACAATCGAAATAACGCACTCCACTCTCCAAGGCTGCAACATAGTTGACCAAGCCAGTGCCTCGAGAATCATGAAAATGTGCGATAAGCTCCACATCTGGCACCTCACGCTTTAATAGACCCATTAGTGCTTTGACCGTTTTTGGCGTGGCCACACCAATGGTGTCTGCAATGGAGACGTGTTTGACTCCAAGTTGGGCAAACATCTGGACATCCTTGACAACCACCTCCATTGGAACCTCACCTCCCAATGAGCAACCAAACGCCATCGACAAGCTTCCAATCAAACGAAAATGATGACCCGCCTCTTGCACCATCTGTTGAATATTGAGCCATTGCTCAGCCTTTGAACGGGCCAAGTTTTTAAGAGAATGCTCCTCAGTGGCCGACACCAATAGGCTGATTTCGTTTGCCCCAAAACCGGCAAAAACATCAGCCACGGCCCTCTGCACCGCTCGAGTGTTTGCACAAGTGGCCTTGTAATAAACACCTGGATAGCGCTTGACTTGTTGCAACAACTCGCTTGCATCGGCAAATTGCGGAACCACTTTGGGGTTTGAATATGATGTGATTTCAATGCGCTTGAATCCTGCGCGCGCAAATTTTTCCATCAACCCAACCTTAGCCTCCAATGGCAAATGAATTGATTCATGCTGCAAACCGTCTCTGGCAAAACATTCGCAAAGAACCACATCTTGGACATCGGTCATTTTCACTGAACCACTCCCTTCAAACCTTCAAGCCAAATCGCTCAATGGCATAGGACTTGAGTTTGTTCTTTTGTATTTTCGAACTGCCGGTCATGCCGATGTGCTCAAAAGAATCCACTAAGGCTAAAAATTTGGGTACTTTAAAATTGGCACACTTTTGTGCACACCATTTCACCAACTCATCCTCGCTGGCTTGGTGTCCTGGCTTTAAGATCACAAAAGCAGCACAAACCTCTCCCAAGCGTGCATCTGGCACTCCAACCACCTGAGCTTGGCGAACGCAGGGATGTGCATGCAACACCTCCTCAACCTCTGAGGGTGCGACATTTTCTCCACCCACTCTGAACATGTCCTTCAAACGGCCCACCATTCGAAATCGCCCCGCTCCATCGGATTCACCAATGTCACCCGTTTTAAGCCACCCATCGGCAGTAAAAGCCAAGCGCGTATCCTCGGGCTTGTTGAAATAAGCCTTCATGACGTTCCAACCCTTGACTTGGATCTCGCCTTGATCTGGCGCTTTGACTTCCATGTCTGATTCGGCGTTTGCCAAGCGAACGCTCACACCTGGTAGAGGCTTTGCAAATCCAGACTTACGAAGTTCGAAGTCCTCGTTTTGATCTGAAAACAAAACATTTGGCGAAGCCTCTGATTGACCATAGGCATTGCAAATCTTGAAGATTCGCATCTTGTCATAGATGAGTTGCATGACCATGGGATCAACGGCTGCCCACCCACCTCTTAAATGCAATTTGTCAACATCAAACTCTGGATGCCCCATGAGAGACAAAAATATCGTGTCGTTGCCAGAAATCAGTGTGCATTTTTCATCGTGCAAGATTTTCAAATTCTGACTGACATCAAACTTCGGTAGGGTCAGCAAGCAGCATCCCGTGTTAAGGCTCACCAAAATCGAAAGTGTGCTGCCAGCCACATGAAAAAAGGGTCGAATACTGAAATATCGATCCTCGGACATCACACCCATTCGGTGTGCAACAGCACTCGCATTGAGAAGCATGTTGGTGTGGGAAAGCACCACACCCTTTGGATAAGAGGTAGTGCCTGAGGTAAATTGAATCAGCAAGGGGTCCGCTTCTTGAACCTGATCAACCCTTTGCTTGAACTCTTGATCACTCACCCGAACGCTCAAACTCAAAAAATCATCAAAACTCAAAGCACTCTTCACGCGCGTGGGCTCTGAGCCTTTGGCTTGAACACAAACACAATTGATCAACTTTGGACATTGATTGCCTGGCAATACAGCCTCCACCCCAGGCTCTATATCTATGATCATTTGAGCGAAATCAATACCTAAAAATTCATCCACAAAAAACAAATGCTTCACATGGGCTTGTACCAAGCAATAAGCCAACTCATCACGCTTGAAGCGTGTGTTCACTGGAACCGTAACTGCGCCAATGCAAGCACTGGCAAAAAACAAATCAATCCATGCACTGGAGTTCCCCAGCAAAATGCCAACGTGGTCACCAGGAAGAACACCCATTGCAATCATGGCTTTGGCGACATGCAGAACTTGGTTTTGTCGCTGCGACCAAGTCACTTTCGCATCAGGTCCAATGAAGGCCAATTGAGAAGGATATCTTTTGGCGGTCTCACTTAACACATCAAAGAGTCGAGTGGGCTTTAATTCAAGCTCTTGCATGTTTTATGTCTTTGTTCCAAATTGAGAAATGGCTTTTTTCCAATCGCTATTTCGAATGTTTTCCTGAATGGCCAACAATTCAATTCCCATGGCCCCCTCTCTCGTGCTCTCTAAGCCCTGATCAATGGATCTTTTTGTGAGTTGCAAGGTGATGGGGTTGGCTTGGGCGATGTGCTGTGCCATTTGAGTGGCAGTGGCTAGCAACTCCTCGGACTCGTAGACATGGTTGACAAAGCCCAAAGAACAAGCCTCCTCTGCATCAAAAATGCGTCCCGTGAAGAGCAACTCCTTTGCCATTCTTCGCCCCACAATTCTTGGTAAGCGCTGGGTCGCGCCTACAGTACCCCAACCCACCTCGGGATACTTGAACTGCGCGTTGCGGCTGGCCAGAACCCAATCGCAAGCGCCTGCAATTTCACATCCTGATCCGTATGCAGCTCCTTGCACGACGCCAATCACGGCCATGGGCAAGGCTTCAATGGCAGCATAAGCGGTGAAACCCGCCACACGGCGTGCCACCACCTCCTCGTCACTCATGTCTTGACGCTCCTTCAAATCAGCACCAGCGCAAAACACTTGTCCCTTGGATGTGATCAACACCACTCTGACCTCTTGTAACTGCGCCAATTGATTGCAAGCCTGAGTCAATTCGCGACACATTTGAAAATTGAGCGCATTGCGACTATCAGGTCGATTTAAGCAAAGCGTCGCGACATGTTCATTCAGTGTGACTTCAATCGTTTCAAAATTAAACATAGATATCTTTACTCCAGCAATTTCATGCCTGTTGATTTAATCAACTCTTGCATGTTCTTGGCATCGTCTTGAATAAAACGCAAAGTCTCAGCACGGTTGAAGTTGAATATTTCTGCGTTTTGTTGCACAGCAGCTGCTTGGAACTCTCCACTTTTCAATACCGCTGAAAATGCCTTGGCCAATTTATCAACCACAACAGCTGGCGTGTTAGCAGGTGCGGCCAAACTGTACCAACTCCCCGATGTGAAATCGGGTAAACCGGCTTCTTGAAAGGTGGGAATATCGGGCAAAGAGGGCGAGCGTTTATTGCTGGCATAAGCCAAAGCTTTGAGCTGACCGGATTTGACGAAAGGTTGGACCACGGAGATGTTCAAAAGACCGACTGGCACGCTACCTGCCACCAAGTCCGTTAAAGCAGGTCCTGCTCCCTTGTACGGAATGTGCGTCATCTCCACACCCGCACGAAACTTGAACATCTCGCCTCCAATGTGCGGTGAACTCCCCATGCCTGCCGAGCCGTAACTAAAGCTGCCTGGCTTGGATTTCAACAGAGCGATGAAATCTTTCAAATTGTCCACCTTGACACTTGGATGAACTGTCAAAATGTTGGGCACGTTTGCAATGATTCCAATGAATTCAAAGCTTTTGATGCCATCATAGGGAACGGAAGTTGCCATGGGTGTGACCACATGTGCAGCTGACGTGCCCATGAGCAATGTGTAACCATCTGCGGGCGCTTTGGCCACATAGGCTGCTCCAATGGAGGCTCCCCCACCCGCTTTGTTTTCGACCAACACATTGACCCCGAGTTGATCGCTCAAGCCCTTGGCCATGGATCTACTGAGTAAATCAGTCGGACCGCCTGGCGCATAGGGATTGACCAGCATGATGGTTTTATTGGGAAAGTTTTGTGCCCAAGTGGCGTTCAAACTTAGCACCAAGCCAAGAATTGCCAAAAGTTTTGTTCGCATGATTTGTCTCCTTTTTATTAAATGACCTTGTCTTGTCTGAGCTTTTCTATGTCTTGCGAATCCATTGATAACTCTCGCTCAAGCACCAATTGCGTATGCTCTCCCAGTAAAGGTGGAGAGGTGGAGGTGAGTGCATCGAACCCTTTGAATTTAAAGGGCAGTTTTAGGAAAGGAAACTCTCCAATCAAAGGATGCTGAAAATGAGAAACCATGCCACGCGCTTTAACGTGCTCGTTATGGAGCACTTCGTCGACTTGAAGGATGGGTCCCGCTGGCACTCCTACTGCATCGCATCTTCTGCACAGCTCATCTCGGTCGAGAAGCTTGATGGCCTGAGCTAGACCCTGCATCACCTCTTCTCGTTTGGCCAATCGATCTGAATTTTTGGCCAAACTCGCATCCTCAGCCCAGGCCTCTAAACCCAGCAACCGACAAAGTGGCGCCCAATGTTGGTCGGCTCCAGTGATTTGCACCCAGCGCCCGTCACTGCAAACGAAAGCGGCTGAGGGAATGCGACCGGGATGCTCGGTGCCCATGCGAGCAGGCACCTCACCCAAGGTGAAATAACGTGCAGCGGCGAGAGACAGCAAGCCCACTTGACCATCAAACATGGAGAAATCCAAGTGTACGCCTTGCTTGGTTTTTTCTCTCCCAATGAGACTAGACAAAATACCGATGGCAACCCATAAACCGGTGCTCAAGTCTGCGATGGGTAGTCCTGGCTTGACCGGACCGCCGCCTTTTTCACCTGTCAAACTCATGATCCCACCCATGGCTTGAAAAACTGTGTCGTAACCCTTCCTGTGAGCATAGGGACCATCCATGCCAAATCCGGTACAAGAGACGTAAATCAAATTGGGATAAAGTGTTTTAAGTGTTACGTCATCCAAACCAAACTTTTTAAGTGTTCCCACAGGGAAATTTTCAACCAAGACGTCAACTTCACCCGCTAATTTGCGAACGATCTCTTGTCCTTGAGAGCTTCGCAAATTAACGGTGATCGATTCCTTGCTTCGGTTAAATGCCATGTAGTATGCAGACACCGATTCATCACCCTTGGTCACCATGGGCTCATAAGAACGGGTTTCATCTCCAGCACCAGGCTGTTCGACCTTGATGACTTTAGCTCCCAATTCAGCCAAAATCATGCTTGCAAATGGGCAAGCCAAAACCCTTGAAAGATCCAATATTTTGATGCCTTCTAATGGTTTCATTGGATCAGTGCTCGCTTGGGTTGGACTTCAAGGGATCAACCCTTTTAAAACCTCGCATCATCACATTGGCATCACGACCGACATCCAAGGCTGAGGCCAAACTCAAGTCCATGGCCCTGTAAAAAGTACGCTTGGTAGTGGCCATTGCTATTGGACTCCATGAGGCCAATTGTTTGGCGATTTTGATGGCCTCAGGCAATGTGTCTTCTAGTGCAGTCACTCGGTTCACAAGCCCCAATTTCTGCGCCTCCAAACCCCCAATGGGCTCTCCCAATGCCACCAACTCAAACGCTTTTTTGGGCCCGAGTTGACGAACCAAATTGGCCAGCACCACCGCTGCGACGATGCCGTGCTTGAGTTCGGGATAGCCAAGTCGAGCCTTCTCTGCCATCACCACCATGTCACAAGCCAACGCCAGACCTGCACCTCCGCCCAACGCGTTGCCAGTCACAGCAGCGACCACGGGCTTGGAGAGTTGAGAAAACGACAAATGAAGTGCGGTTGTCAGATCAGCCCGTGTCAACACCGCTTTAGGATCTTGGGGCGTCAAGGCATTGAATTCTGTCGTATCTGCACCCGCGCAAAACGAGGGCTGAGCTCCAACCAATACCAAAGCCCTGACACGCTCATCGTGTTCACTACCCCGAATTGCATCGAGGAGTTTTTGCGTGAGCTCCGTGTTCAAAGCATTGTGTTTTTTGGCTCTATTAAGGGTCAATATCAATACGCCCTCTTCGTCGATTGTGCTCAGGAGCACATCCTGTTCAGTTTCCATTTCTCATCCGTTTCATTCGTTCAAACGCCAAATCCATCTCACTGACCAATTGCGCCATGAGTTCATGCACACTCAGTACATCGTTTATCAGGCCTGCACTCTCACCTGCTTCTACTTTGCCCCACTCAACATCTCCCAAAAACGCAGCTTGTTTGAGTGTCGTGGCCTTGAACAACGCATTGGCTTGGTCGTAAAAAGATTGCGTATGCTGCAGGCTGAGCATTTTTTCAGTGAAAGCATTCTTAATGGCCCTAACGGGCTGATCTAATCCGACCAAGTCAGTACCACTGACCTTGCAACGCAACACGGCCTCTTTGTATGCAGCATGGACGCTCGCCTCTTGGGTCATTAAAAAGCGTGTTCCCAATTGAACTGCATCCGCACCCAAACACAACAATGAAGCAATACCCCAACCATCAGCCACCCCGCCTCCCGCAATCACTGGGAGGTCCACGTTTGAGAGCACATGTCTCACATTGACCAATGTGCTAACCCCCTCTTTGGGCGGATGTCCACCAGCCTCGCAGCCCACAACTACCAAAGCATCAACCCCTGCGGCTTGTGCTTTGTGAGCGTGCTCCAGCGTTGCCACCACTTGTATCCAAGTGACTCCAGATGCTTTAAACCTAGGCAAATGAGGTTTCGGACCACCCTGCGAGGCGATGATCACTGGTACCTCTAAGCGGTGAGCAATATCCAAGAAGGCAGGACATTTTTCCGAGTACAAGGGCACGTTAACGGCAAACGGTTTATCCGTCATCGACTTGAGCTTTTTAAGCTCAATCTCAAAATTTTCAACGTACATGGGCCCAGCAGCCAAAACACCCAAGCCGCCTGCGTTGGATACAGCACTGGGCAACTCAGCACTCGAAGAGGCCCAACTCATGCCGGCTTGAATAATGGGATATTGGATCCCTAATCGCTCAGTAAGACGTGTTTTCATTGTTTCATTATCCATGAAATTAGTTGAATTTTGCAACTAATTTCATGAAATTAAATGCCTTCAGACTATCTTTTGATGTGAATCAAGTGCTTTTTCAGCAAAGACTTAAAATTAAAGGCTGCCTTCATCAGGCCCACTTTTTTCTTTCAACATGAATTCACTGCTATCTATGTCAATGCCTCCAATTGGTCAGCCCCGACTCAGCTCTCTTTCCCACGGTGGAGGGTGTGGATGCAAAATTGCGCCTGCGGTCTTGCAAGATATTTTGAGAAATGCAAACTCGGGAGTACCCTTTCCAATTCCCAAAGAGTTATTGGTGGGTCTTGAGACCTCTGACGATGCGGCCGTTTACCAACTCAACGAGGATCAGGCACTGGTTGCGACCACCGATTTTTTCATGCCCATTGTGGATGACCCCTATGAATTTGGACGAATCGCCGCGACCAATGCATTGAGCGACGTTTATGCCATGGGCGGCAAACCCATCTTGGCTTTGGCTTTGGTTGCCATGCCCGTTGCGACTTTGGATTCACAAACCATCGGACTCATCTTGAAAGGCGGTCAAGATGTGTGTCACAAAGCTGGCATCGTTGTGGCCGGCGGTCATACCATCGACTCGGTTGAACCTATCTACGGCTTGGTTGCTCTTGGATTGGTGAACCCTAAACACATCAAGAAAAACTCAAATGCAAAATCGGGTGACCAATTGATTTTGTCAAAACCCCTGGGTGTGGGTATTTTGTCTGCCGCATTGAAAAAAGAAAGTTTGAGTCCCCAGGCCTACCAAAAACTCATTTCCTACACCACTCAACTCAATCAGCCAGGCGCTGAGTTATCCAGTCTTGATGGTGTCCACGCAATGACCGATGTCACCGGCTTTGGCCTTTTGGGGCACGCACTTGAAATGGCCAAAGGATGCGACCAAGATGTGGTGATCGATTGGAGTCAATTGCCCATCATCGAAGGTGTCCCCGATCTCATCGAGCAAGGCATGGTCACAGGTGCTTCAGCTCGAAATTGGAGCAGTTATGGCGAACAGGTGAACTTGTCCCACTCTTTACCCCAGTGGTCACAAGCCTTGCTGAGTGACCCACAAACCAGCGGCGGCTTGCTCATCAGCGCATCTCCCCAGACCGCCCCCCAAGTGCTTGACTTGCTGCACAAGGCGGGCTTTCCCAATAGTCAAATCATTGGCTCCATTGCTCCCAAGCAGCAGACCTCGCCTCGAGTGCATGTTGCCTAAAGCCCAAACTTTGGCTTGAGATCCTCAAAAAAATAATTCATGACTTTGCACTCTCTTAATGAGAATCGTTCTCATTTAATATAAAATCTCAGCATGAACACAACTCTCTGTCTTGATCAACTCCCCCTCCAAGAGGTGGGGAGAGTCAAGTGCGTCAGAAATTCTCTGAACAGCGATTTGATGGCCAGGCAATTAGAGGACATTGGATTTGTTCAAGGAGAGCACGTCCAAGTGCTCAAGCGCGCTTGGCTTGGAGGCGATCCCATGGTGGTGAGAGTTGGGTTGTCCACATTTGCACTTCGCAAAAGTGAAGCCCAGTTGATTGAGCTCGAGCCTATCAAATGAGCCACAGTGCCCCCCTTCACTTTGTAGATCCCGCCCCCATGGTGGCGCTCATTGGTAACCCCAATTGCGGCAAAACGGCTCTCTTTAACCTGCTCACTGGATCGCACCAAAAGGTGGCCAATTACGCAGGGGTCACGGTTGAAAAAAAAGAGGGGCGCATCTCTTTGGCCAATCAAAAATCACTGAGGGTTTTGGATCTACCTGGCCTCTACAGCCTATACCCCCGATCCTTGGATGAGAGGGTCAGCTTGGATGTGCTGCAAGGGCTTCGTGCAGGGGAGAAAAAACCTGATCTGGTCGTGATCGTGGTCGATGCCACCAACCTCAGGCGCACGCTGCGCTTGGCATTGGCAGTTAAAAGACTTCGGCTGCCCTCGGTGCTGGCATTGAACATGAGCGATGTGGCTCACAAACGTGGTATCCACATCAACACAGAAACCCTCTCTCGCCTGATTGATATACCGGTGATTGAGACCATTGGCATCAGCTCTCATGGCGTTGAAAGTCTCAAAGATCATTTGTCCCATTATTTTGAGAACAGATTGGACAAAGTCCAAAACCCATCCACGCTATCAGCGAGCGAATTTGAACAGCTTGACGCCTCAGAACTCTCGCAACGAGACTCCCAAGAGATCAATCGGATTTTGAAAGAGTTGAACATCGAACACCTCAAAGCTGATGCTTTGAGCGAAAACATCGATCGCGTGGTGCTTCACCCCGTATGGGGTCCTCTCTTGTTGGCGTTGGTGCTTTTTGTGGTGTTTCAGTCTGTCTTCTCCCTGGCTCAAGCACCCATGGATGCGATCAAATCTGCGACTCAGTGGTTTGGGGACACGCTCTCCCCCTCCATCGACCAGCCCATCCTCAGGAGTCTTTTGGTGGACGGCGTGATTGCAGGTGCCGGAGGAGTGCTGGTTTTTTTACCGCAAATTTTGATCTTGTTTTTCTTCATTTTGATCCTGGAAGAATCGGGCTACCTTCCGCGTGCCGCCTTTTTATTGGACCGATTAATGGGTGGTGTGGGATTATCTGGCCGCTCTTTCATCCCGTTGCTTTCGAGTTTTGCCTGCGCCATCCCAGGCATCATGGCTGCGAGAACCATTGCCAACCCAAGAGACCGATGGGTCACCATCATGATCGCGCCCTTGATGACTTGCTCAGCCAGGCTTCCCGTATACACCTTGCTCATCTCCTCATTCATTCCCAACCAATCCTTGTTTGGAGAGCTCTCATTGCAGGGCCTCGTGCTTTTTTTACTCTACCTCTTTGGAATTTTGGGAGCCATGCTGGTGGCTTGGGCATTGAAGATGTTCACCCACGAGGGGAAGTTGGTAAGACCTTTGATGATGGAACTCCCAAGCTACCATTGGCCAACCCTCATGAACGTGAGCATTGGACTTTGGCAACGGGCCAAGATCTTCATCAACCGCGTGGGCGGTGTGATTTTGATCCTCACCTTGGTGCTGTGGTTTTTAGCGAGCTTTCCCGCGCCTCCCCTTGGAGCCGAAGGTTCCGCCATTGAATACAGTTTTGCTGGATTACTAGGACATGCGTTGGCACACGTGTTTGAACCCATCGGATTCAACTGGCAGATCAGTGTAGCGTTGATCCCTGGCATGGCAGCACGCGAGGTGGTGGTGAGCTCACTCTCTACGGTCTACGCTTTGTCTGCCTCACAAAACGGGGGCTCTCAAGCGCTCAGTAGCATCATCTCTGAGGGCTGGAGCATGGCCACTGCTTTGTCCTTGCTCATGTGGTTCGTCTTTGCACCTCAATGCCTCTCAACCATTGCCACCGTGAGACGGGAGACACAGAGCATCAAGGCCCCCTTGATCATGCTAACCTATCTGTTTACACTGGCCTATGCAGCCTCTTGGGTCACATACCATGTGGCTGTCTCCTTGGGACTTGGGTGAGTCTTTAGCGCCAAATTCGCTTTTTTAAAAAGAGGACTTTGTTCAAATGAAATCCTTCTTGCTTCGACTGGTTTTTATTTCCCTATCCTTGTGCCTTTTGACACACAACAACGCCATGGCCATTGAAGAACCCAAATTCGCTGTCCTCCTCAAAGAGGACGCCTTCGAAGTCAGAGCCTACGAAAAAAGGCTAAGTGCTGTGACCATCGCCTCAGGAGACATGGACCGCGCGGGCAATCAAGGTTTTAGAAGAATAGCGGACTTTATTTTTGGCAACAACAAAGCGAGCTCACCTGAGTCCTCTGCCTCAGAGAAGATTGCCATGACGGCACCCGTGGTCATGATGCCTTTGAAGTTGGAGGCTGCAAATTCGGATACTTTGGCCGCCAACCTTAAAGTCAAAGAGAGCAACACATGGCAAGTCGAATTCAGCATGCCCAGCTCCTATGATGCAAACACACTGCCCAAACCCAACAATCCAGAGGTCAAAATCACCTCTCAACCCAACAAAACCTATGCCGTGCTCACCTACTCGGGACTCAACACCGAGAGCCGGGTGCAAGAAAAAATTGACCTCCTAAAGTCTTGGTTACAACACAAAGGATTTGAGGAAAAATCTCAACCCATTTTGGCAAGATACAACCCACCTTGGACTCTGCCACCGTGGAGAAGAAATGAAATTTGGATTGAAATTACATGGACTCCTTAGTCTTTGAAACCAAAGCATCGACTCCAAACGAACCATGATCTCCGAGCTCTTTGACACTCAGTCTTTGCAAGCCATTGCAGTGACTTTGAAATTGGCATTTATGACCTCGGCCATCCTCTTGGTCTTGGTGACTCCTTTGGCCTGGTGGTTGTCTCGTTCTGCGAGTTGGCCTCGTGTTGCCTTGTCCGCGCTTTTGACCCTCCCCTTGGTCTTACCACCCAGCGTGATCGGATTTTATTTGCTCCTGTCCATGGGACCCAATGGTTGGCTTGGAGTTCTATCAAACAGCTTAGGCTTGGGACAGCTCTCCTTTACCTTCAGCGGTTTGGTGATCGGCTCCGTGATTTACTCACTCCCCTTTGCACTACAACCCATTCAAAATGCTTTCGAGAGCTTAGATCCACGTCATATGGAGATGGCCTACACTCTTAGAGCAAGACCTTTGGACGCTTTTTTCAGCGTCATCATCCCCAACATCAAACCCGCCCTTTGGAGCGCTGCAATTTTGAGCTTTGCTCACACCATCGGAGAGTTTGGAATTGTGCTGATGATTGGCGGAAACATTCCTGGGCAAACCCAAGTGGTCTCCACTCAAATCTACAACGATGTAGAGAGCATGCATTACCCCCAAGCTCACGGCTTGGCTTTGTTGATGGTGTGTTTTTCTTTTTTGACTCTCCTCAGTCTTAAATTTTTTGGACATCGCGCCCAGCAAGTCACCTCATGAGTCAAAGCTTGATCCACATCGACATTGAGACACCGCTGGAGTCCCTTACCTTGCGCGTCAAGGCGCAACTTCCGAGCGAACAAATTGTCACCTTGTATGGCCATTCGGGATCAGGGAAAACAACACTGCTTCGGTGTCTGAGTGGGCTCACAAAACCCAAACGTGCTTTCATTCAAGTCGATGATGAAATTTGGCAAGACGACAGTACACAGCATTTCGTACCCCCTTGGATGCGCTCCATCGGGGTGGTGTTTCAAGAGGCAAGCCTATTTAGACATTTGACGGTAATGGAGAATTTGACCTTTGGATTAAAGAGAACGGAAAACGCCTCCCCCTCCCAATTGAAGCATGTCATTGAAGCTTTCGACATGGGCGCACTTCTACACCGATCCCCTCAAACCCTCTCAGGCGGCCAAAAACAACGGGTTGCATTGGCTCGGGCCATGAGCACCCACCCCAAGTTGCTCTTGCTCGATGAACCTCTCGCCTCCTTAGATCCAATGGCCAAAGAAAACCTATTGCCATTGATCAAATCAGCTTGCAAAGACTTCCACACGAGCTTGATCTACGTGACACACTCACCCCATGAAGTGGCCTACCTCTCACACACCTTAATGGTGTTAAACGAAGGAAGCATCAAGGTTTGTGCCCCGCTAGTAGAAGCTCTCTCCAACAGTCAAGATCCATGGATCTTGGGAGACGATGTTGCTAGCATCCTTGAGTGCCAAGTCACTCAAAAGGATGCGCCCTTCGGTCTTCTTTTATTGAGCTTTGCTGGGGGCGCCTTGTGGGTCAAGGACTCGGGACTGGCTTTGCATGACAAAACTCGTGTCAGGCTCCTCGCCAAGGATGTGAGTCTTACCTTGTCCGAACCCCAAGACTCCAGCATTCAAAATGCCCTCTTGAGTCAAATTGTCTTGATCTTGGATGACCCCAAAGAACCCTCTCAGTCATTGGTGCAATTGAGAACAGGTGAATCTTTGATTTGGTCCAGGATCACCCAAAGAGCGGTGGCTCAACTCAATCTCAGAATGGGTCAAAGCGTTTGGGCACAAATCAAATCTGTGGCATTGATGGACTAAAAAGTGGATTTCAAACCACACCGGGCGCGCCCAAGACACGGGCTTTAACTGCTGGTGGCCTCTTGCCTTAAACGCCTTCTTCTCATTGCAGCGTTGAAGCGTCGAATTTGAACTTCATTTTGAGGTTTGAATTCTGGAACCACCACTGGCCTTCTGGCCTCATCAACCGCAACCATGGTGAAAAAGCAGCTGTTGACGTGCCGAACCTCTTGGGTTCGAATGTTTTCAGCCAACACCTTGATACCCACCTCCATGGAGGTCTTGCCCGTCAAGTTGATGCTCGCCAAAAAAGTCACCAACTCACCGACGTGAATGGGTTGCTTAAAAGTGACTTGATCCACGCTCATGGTCACGACATAGGTTTTCGAATAACGACTGGCGCACGCAAAAGCGACCTCATCGAGGAGCTTGAGAATGGTTCCACCATGAACGTTGCCCGAAAAATTAGCGGTATCCGGTGTCATGAGCACTGTCATGTTCAGTTGATGACTGGGTAAATCCATGTTGGGTCTCTTGTGTATTGATCGAGAAAGTACTCAGTCTTTGCTAAAGCCTCTAAGCGCCATGGAATGCGGACTTGAGAACTCACCAAGCATGCAAGGCGTTATCGGGATAGGCTCGAGTTTTCACCGCCTGAACATACGCCTTCATGGCACTTTGAATGCCATCTTGACCGTGCAAGAAGTTTTTAACGAACTTGGGAGATTTACCGCCCGTGAGATTCAAACCCAGCATATCGTGCACAACCAAGACCTGCCCCGCCGTACCGTTGCCCGCGCCTATTCCAATCGTTGCACAAGTTTTTAAGGCCTGGGTCACCTTGGTCGCCAAGGCATGTGGAATCAGCTCCAAGACCAACAATGTGGCGCCCGCGTCTTGCAAATCATGGGCGTCTTGCATGAGTTGAACAGCCGCTGCATCCTCGCGCGCCTGCACTTTGTAGCCTCCCAGCGCACTCACCGACTGGGGCGTCAGCCCCAGGTGAGCGCAAACCGGAATACCTCTTTCCACCAAAAATGAAACGGTTTTGGGTGTCCATTGACCACCCTCTAGTTTCACCATTTGAGCGCCTGACTCCATCAAAAGAGCAGCATTTCGAAAAGCTTGTTCAGATCCTTCTTGGTAACTTCCAAACGGCATGTCTGCGATCAACCATGCCCCGTTCTTGCTGTTTGCGAGACCTCGGGCTACGCTGGCTGTGTGATCACACATCGTTTGCATGCTGACCCCCAATGTGCTGGCTCGACCCTCACACACCATTCCCAAAGAGTCCCCCACCAATAAACAATCTAAGCCCGCTCGATCAGCCTCCGCAGCAAAGGTCGCATCGTAGGCCGTGAGCATCGTGATAGGTTCACCACGCTCAAACATTTGCTGCAATAGTTTTAAATTCACAGCCGATTGCCTTGTTTGAGATGGATTGAAAGTGTCTGCGCCGTGACTGCTCATGAATGGGTCCTTTAATAAAGGCGGTCTAGGTTATCTCAACGCGCCAAAGTGTTGTGAGGCCTCAAAGGTGCAACTTGATGGGCAACTGAGAACATCATAACTTTTGCATAATGAATGAGAAGGCCTCACTGCTCTCAAAGGCTTGGAGCCAATTGATCAATTTTGGCCACCCCTGTGAGTTAAACCACACAAGATCTGTCTTGGCAAATTGTCGCACAAAGGGGCCCAAAGCGGCATCCAACAACCCAAAGTGATCGCCTGATAAAAAGTCTTGCTTTTCAAGGACTTGCTCATAATGTTTTAAAAATAAAGCGCCTTGCTCTCGCTCTGAGCTGGCCGAGGTCTCTGGGTGGCGATTGGGGTATTTGTAACGGTCCAAATGTTTTTTGAAAGCAACATCGTTGCCCTTGATGAGCTCAAGCGCTTGATCCCAGCCGTCTTGTGTCGAGGGCAACCAAGAAAGTGGATCATTGGCCTTCAAGGCACAAAGCATGATCTCCAAACTTTGTGCAATCACCTTTTGGACTCCTTGGTCTGACCAAAGGAGCACAGGCACAGTACCCAAAGGATTCAAAACCCACAACTCAGGAGGCTTTTGCTTGAGGTCCACCTCTTGTTGATCAAACTCAAGACCACTTGCCCACAAAGCCAAGCGCGCCCTCATGGCATATGGGCACCGCCGAAATGAATACAGTTTTGGCTTCATGCCCACGGGCCAATGAGGCAAATTCGATATCAAGGCTGGAGTCATCGTGAAATTGCAAAGTCGTTATTTTCACACACTCAGCATCAAAAGTAACCAATCTCAAACCACCCAATGCATCAACCCAAATGATCCAAAAGATCCATGATTCAAAGCAGGACTTAAATTCACTATTGATGACTCAACCGATGGAGGCTGGCCGCTTGGCGAATCTCTTCAACCTTGTCCTCGCTCAGCCGATCTAAATTCTTGAGTTGCATGCTCATCCTGGGATTTTTCTTCAAAAGATCATTGTGTTGAATCAAAAAATCCCAATAAAGCGTGGTCATCGGACATGCCTTAGGCCCCGTTGAGATGGCTGGATCAAAGGGGCAAGTTTTGCAGTAATTGCTCATTCGCTGAATGTATTTGCCACTTGCAATATAGGGTTTACTGGCCATCAAGCCACCGTCACCATATTGCGACATGCCCAAAGTATTGGGAAGCTCAACCCACTCAACCGCGTCCACAAAGACACTCAAGAACCATTCATGCACCTCCACAGGATGAACTCCATACATCAAGGTGTAGAGACCGAGCACCATGAGTCTTTGAATGTGATGAGCATACCCATACTCCAAGGTTTGATGAATGACCTGATTCAAGCAAACCATCTCCGTCTTTCCTGTCCAATAAAAGGCGGGCAATTTGTGAGTTGCATTGAGACCATTGAGACCGAGGTAAGAGGGCATTTTGAGCCAGTACATGCCTCTCACGTACTCTCTCCACCCTAAAATCTGACGTATGAAGCCCTCAACAGCTGCAATGGGAGCTCTCCCCGATTCAAAGGCCTGTTGGGCTGCCGCAATCACCTCTCTGGGGTTGATGAGTTTGAGATTCAAGGCTGCCGAAATGTGGGCGTGATAAAGCCAAGGCTCGTTAGTCCACATGGCGTCCTCGTAATCACCAAATAGAGGCAACCTGTCTTGGATGAATTGATCCAAGGCCCTCAATGCATCCTCCCTGGTGACGGGCCACGTGAAGTGATCCAACTCACCCACATGGTCTTTAAAAACCTCTTTCACAAGGGCGATCACATCCGCCGTGACGGTGTCGGGCGAAACCACAAAAGGTGCGGGGACGGAGCTTGGACCGCCTTTACCAAAAGATTTTCTGTTTTCGGCGTCGTAATTCCACTCCCCTCCAACGGGTTTGCCTTCCTCCATCAAAATATTGAATTTCTGGCGCAACTCTCTGTACCAATACTCCATTCGCAATTGCTTGCGACCTTTTGCAAAAATTTCAAAATCTTCAGGTGCAGTGAAAAAATGAAGATCAGGTTTGATGGTCAATGCAATGGAATGCTTCGCTGCCAAAGCTCTTAGAGCTTGAAGGGTTCTGAAATCGCCTGGGTGAGTCACCACCCATTCTTTGGCTTGGTATTGATCAACCATTTTTTCCAATTCACCGATCAAGGATCCGCTGTGATTGGCGTCGTCCAAGCGGGTGTAACTCAGTCGATAGCCACGATCAGAGAGCTCTTGGGCAAAGTGACGCATTGCGCTTAAAAACATCACAATTCTGGGCTTGGAGCTTGGGACGTGGGTTGACTCCTCGCTGGCCTCAGCCATCCACAACACATCTTGCTTTGGATCTAGGCCCTCAAAAGCACTGGATTCAAGGTCAAGTTGATCGCCCAAAATGATGACCAGGCGCCTGATGGATTTCTTTTGTATTGGCATAGAGTCAATCTAATTGCTAATGTGGAATCAATGTTTTACACACATTCACAGTATCGATCGATTTTCAACTTTTTGGGCTTAGCCTAGCCAATACCCCCAAAAATTTTCACTGTAGGTCAAACTCAAGTTGATGGCGCCACGACCTGCTTAAATGAAAAGATTCCAACTCATGGCTCAAAGCCCACAGCTTGAGTTGAATCCTTGCGCAAAAAGCCAATAACCTCAAAGGGGACCTGGGAGCTCAAATGGCTTGGGTCAACTCTGGAATAGCCACAAACAAATCTGCAACCAACCCATAGTCCGCGACACTGAATATAGGGGCTTCAGGATCTTTGTTGACTGCAACAATGACTTTGGAATCCTTCATGCCCGCCAAGTGCTGAATAGCACCAGAGATGCCCACTGCGACGTACAGATCAGGCGCAACAATTTTTCCAGTTTGACCCACCTGATAATCGTTGGGCACGTATCCAGCATCTACAGCAGCACGTGATGCACCCAAAGCAGCACCGATTTTGTCAGCCAAAGGAACGATGACCTCTTGATACTTCTCACCCGAACCCAAGCCCCGTCCACCTGAGACAACGCGCTTGGCAGCTGTCAATTCGGGGCGATCCGATTTGGTTAAGTCACGATTTACAAATGATGACTTTTGAGTCCCTTCAACTGCCTCGATTTTCACAACACTTGCTGCACCACCCGTCGATACGGCTGGATCAAAACCTGTTACTCGCACTGTGATGACTTTCACGCTGTCAGTGCTCTGGACTGTAGCAATGGCATTGCCCGCATAAATTGGACGCTCAAAAGTATCTGGACTCTCCACATTTATGACATCTGAGATCTGTGCAACATTCAACTTGGCAGCAACTCGGGGCATTACACTCTTGCCGTTAGCAGTAGAAGGCGCTAATAGATGACTGTAGCCATTTGCAACATTTAAGATTTGTGCAGCCAATGGCTCAGCCAAATGATCAGCCAAATGCGATGCATCAACTTGGAGAACCTTGCGTACACCTTTGATCAAAGCGGACTGAGATGCGATTGCATCAACATGAAAGCCAACAACCAAAATATCGACATCTGTCGCACAAAAAGAGGCTGCAGATACAGCATTTAAAGTGGAGGATTTCAAAGATCCATTGTCGTGTTCAGCAATAACGAGAGCAGCCATTTAAATCACCTTCGCTTCATTTTTCAATTTATCAATCAATGCTGCAGCATCTGCAACCACGACTCCAGCTTTACGACCTCCTGGCTCCGCCACCCTTATCGTTTTAATCCTTGGAGCAATATCAATGCCCAAACTATCGGCTTTGATGACTTCTAGCGTTTTCTTCTTGGCTTTCATGATATTGGGGAGGGTAATGAAGCGAGGTTCATTTAACCTAAGATCCGCCGTGATCACTGCAGGTAGCTCTAACTTAAGGGTCTCCAAACCCCCATCCACCTCTCGCGTGACCATGGCATTGCTGTCTTGGATGACCAACTTTGATGCAAAGGTGGCTTGAGGAAGATCCATCAATGAGGCCAACATCTGTCCCGTCTGATTGCAGTCATCATCAATGGCTTGTTTTCCAAGAATGATGATGTCAGCCTGCTCTGTCTGAGCCACATGCTGGAGAATTTTGGCCACGCCCAAAGGTTGCAGCTCAACCTCTGACTCAACAAGTATGGCTCTATCTGCGCCAATGGCCAGTGCGGTTCTAAGCGTTTCTTGGCTCTGAGAAACACCGGCTGACACCACCACGATTTCAGCGTCAACACCAGCCTCCTTCAAGCGAACAGCCTCTTCGACCGCAATTTCGTCAAACGGATTCATGCTCATTTTCACGTTTGACAGGTCCACACCCGATTGATCAGACTTGACACGAACTTTGACGTTGTAATCCAAAACGCGCTTAACAGCGACTAAGACTTTCATGAACACTCCTCAATTGCTAAAAGCTGCAATGCCCGTGATGGCACGACCCAATATCAATGCATGAACATCATGAGTTCCCTCATAGGTGTTCACAACCTCTAAGTTAACCAAATGACGAGCAACACCATATTCATCCGAAATCCCGTTGCCACCCATCATGTCTCTGGCCAGACGCGCAATATCCAAGGCTTTTCCACAACTGTTTCGCTTTAAGACTGAGGTCAGCTCAACCGATGCCTTACCCTCATCTTTGAGTCTGGCCAATCGCAAACAACCTTGTAAACCCATGCCAATCTCGGTCAACATGTCGGCAAGCTTTTTTTGAATCAATTGATTGGCAGCAAGCGGGCGTCCAAACTGATGGCGATCCATCACATATTGACGCGCTCTTGCATAGCAATCCTCAGCCGCACCCAGTGCGCCCCAAGCAATTCCAAATCGTGCGCTGTTAAGACACGTAAATGGACCTTTGAGACCTCTGATATCGGGAAACGCATTTTCCTCTGGAACAAAAACACCATCCATCACAATTTCGCCGGTAATGGATGCCCGCAAACCCACCTTACCGTGTACAGCAGGTGCAGTTAGTCCCTTCCAGCCTTTTTCCAAAATAAATCCCCGAATGGCGCCTTCATCATCCTTGGCCCAAACCACGAATACATCTGCAATGGGACTATTTGAAATCCACATTTTGGAACCAGAAAGAGAATAACCACCCGCGACTTTTTTGGCTCGTGTAATCATGCTCCCTGGATCAGATCCATGATCTGGCTCGGTTAAGCCAAAACACCCAATCCATTGTCCACTTGCTAACTTGGGTAAATACTTTTGCTTTTGCGCCTCTGTGCCGAACTCATTGATTGGGACCATCACCAATGAAGACTGCACACTCATCATTGATCGATATCCAGAGTCCACTCGTTCGACCTCGCGAGCCACTAGACCATAGCAAACGTAGTTCAACCCTGATCCACCGTATACCTCGGGTATGGTAGGACCCAATAAGCCAAGCTCACCCATTTCACGGAATATGTCAACATCTGTTTTCTCGTGCCTAAAAGCTTCCAATACTCGTGGTCCAAGACGCTCTTGGCAATAGGACGCGGCAGCATCCCGGATTTGCCGCTCTTCTTGTGTGAGTTGCAGTTCAATTGAAAAGGGATCATCCCATTGAAATTTCGACGCTGCGCTAGACATTGGCTCTTACCTTGAAAAAATATAAAAAGAATTAATCCATTTGGCGCAACAATTCGCGCCCAATGATGATTTGCTGAATTTGTGTCGTACCCTCATACAGTCTCAACAACCGAACATCTCGGTAAAACCGCTCGACAGGATACTCATTGATATACCCAGCCCCACCATGAACCTGAACACCCCGATCTGCAACTCGACCCACCATTTCTGTGCAAAACATTTTTGCACTTGAGACGCGCATGGATAAATCAGCATCAGAAACGTGCGCTGGCTTTTGATCAAAACGCTCAGCCACCTCTCTCACCAAAGCCCAACCCGCCATCAACTCAGCTTGTCCATCGGCCAACATGGCTTGGATGAGCTGAAATTCTCCAATCGATTTACCAAATTGATGTCTATCCTTTGCATATCTAACGGACTCATTCAAAATTCGCTGAGCCATGCCACAAGCCACTGCAGAAATGTGCAATCTGCCACGGTCCAGCACCTTCATGGCTGTTTTAAACCCCTGACCAGGAATGCCACCAATGATGTTTGCCGCAGGAACTTTCACGTTTTCTAAAATCACATCACATGTTTTAGTGCCTCGTTGACCCATTTTTTTGTCTGGCTTTCCCAATTGGATGCCAGGAAGATTAGCTGGAACAATGAATGACGATACACCTGAGCTGCCCGCTCCACCCGTTCTCGCCATGAGCGTAAAGGCTCCGGCTCGTGGTGCATTTGTGATGTAGCGCTTGGTGCCGTTCAAAATGTAGTGTTCACCATCCAAATCGGCACGCGTTTTAAGAGACGCTGCATCCGAGCCCGCATCG
>CAIKYO010000087.1 GCA_903831655.1 uncultured Burkholderiales bacterium | reverse complement strand
CAACACGATTAGAGGCCTTTCCAGATTTACCAACATTGGCAGAGAGTGGTTTTGGCAATTTGGGGATCATGAATTGGTATGGAGCATTCTTTTCAAGTAAAACTCCGCCCGATATCATTGCTTTTTGGGAAAAGGAGCTCATTGCACTGAACAAAGATCCGGCTTATCAAAAGCGCATGAAGGAGATGAGTTTTGATCCAGTTGTCTTTGGCACTCAAGAATTCACAAAAATGATGGCCACTGAGAGCCAACAATGGGAATCGGTGATCAAGTCAGCTCACATCTCCATCAAGAAAACGGACTGATGACATGGACTTGGGTATTCAAAATCGAATTGCACTTGTTTGTGCCTCCTCACAAGGTTTGGGCCTTGCATGTGCAACAGCTCTAGCCCGTGAGGGAGTACACGTGTTCATCAATGGCCGTGATTTGGATAGGTTGCAACAAGCTCAGGAACACATCAAGGGCAAGACACATCAAACTGTAGGGATCATCCAAGCCGATATATCAACCGAGAACGGTAGACAAACCCTCCTTCAAGCCTGTCCCAATCCAGACATTTTGATCAACAACAACGCTGGACCAGCGCCAGGCAGCATGAAGGACTGGGACCATGCAGCGTGGATGGTTGCGGTTGAATCCAATATGCTAGCTCCAATCTTGTTGATTCGTGCCTACATTGATGGCATGAGGGAGCGAAAGTTTGGTCGCATTGTCAACATCACCTCTGCCATGGTCAAAAGTCCACGCCCACACATGGCTTTGTCAACCACAGCACGTGCTGGATTAACCGCTTTTTGCAAATCGGTTTCACTTGAAGCTGCGGTTGATAACGTGACCATCAACAATCTTTTGCCTGAACGAATTGACACGCCTAGGCAGCAATTCATGGCCGAACGGATGATGAAGTCCCAGCAAATCACGCTTGAACAAGCTCGAGTGAAGATTGTTCAAACAGTTGCTGCCAAACGCTTTGGAACACCAGAGGAGTTTGCAGATGCTTGTGCTTATTTATGCAGCGCCCAAGCAGGCTTTATATCCGGACAAAATCTTCAGCTCGATGGGGGCTCCTACTCTGGCTTGATATAAAAAAAGCCCCGAATTCGCATTGAAATCGGGGCTTTGCCTGGGCTTAGCTCATATAAACCCTTTGCACAAGGGTATCATTCAAGAAGCTTCGCTGAATCAGCGCGTTTGAATTTTCACTCCAGGTGCAGCCATGGCTTTTGGCCAAACAACGTACCATTGGTTGTTTTGAATTTGTTTAACGTGCATCAAATCGTCTCCATAATTGAAGGGACCGTCAAATCTCAACTTGCCAACCATGGTATCAACCTTGTTGGTCTTGAGCCATTTGGCAAGCGTTGCATCGTCCAAACTCTTGGTGTTGGTGACTGCAGCCTCCAACATTTGCCAAGCCACATAAGAACTGGCCGCTTGAACTTCAACGTGTGTATAAGGCAAACCAGCAGCTTTTGCGCGTTCATCAAATGCTTTTACAAAACCCTCAGCCCCTTTGTTTTTGGTAAAGGGCGCATGCTCTTCAAAGGGGGAAATTGAAAATCCACCTTGTGCCTCAGGAGCATCGGCCAAGAGGCCAGGAGAGGGATAAACGTGTGTGTGCAAGGGAGGTGCATAGTCAATCTTTTTCATGGCCTCAAGCACTTGATTACCCTCTGCGCCAATGTCACCGATCCAAACCAAATCAGGTGCAGCATCTTTGACGCGAGCCGCAATGGCAGCAAAGTCACGATTTCCGAAATCCCATTCCAAATACAAAACTTCCTTTAAGCCACGCTGCTTTGCAACTTCTCTGGCTCCAGTTGACAAGAAATAGATAGATGGGAACTTACTGGTGATGATCGCAATGGTTTTTGGTGGTTTATCCAAAGAAGCCATTGCATCAAAAACCGTGTTGGGCACTGTCTTCTCAGGGTATGAACCCAATTGCCAAGCAGGGAATTGTTTATCGTATTTGGCTTGACTGGGAATACCAAAGGTGTGGTGAATGAGCAATTTGTTGTATCTCTCAGCCACGACCATGGCAGACAAAATGGCCCCAGTTGCATAAGGTCCCATCAAAAGGTCTACCTTGTCACTATTGATGAGTTGCTCATACAAGGTTCTTGCCAATTCGGGCTTGGATTGATCATCTTTGAGAACCCATTCAACCTTGCGTCCTAAAAGGCCGCCTCTTTTGTTGATTTCTTCGATGGCAATTTCACCCGCAAGCTTGTGCACAATACCCGTGGCCGCGAGTGGCCCAGTCAGCGCCAATGTGCTACCAATTCGGATGGGGGGATTGGCTTGTGAGAAAACAAACCCACTCATGCACAACAAAAGCAAAGAGGCAATGAGCCCCCTTATCGCTTCAAATTTACTGCGGATGAGAAAACTGAAAATTCGCATGTTGCTGTCCCTGTTCTTATAAAAAATAACCCATGATTCGTCAATGAATTGAACTCATCAGCGAATGAATTAAGCACTCACATTGAGCACCAAAAGGCATGAATCAACCTTTGAATATTGTAGAGTTGATTTTTTCAACCGAATCAGTACTTACCCTTTACAAGAAGGAAGGAGAGACGGAAAAAAACGTTAAACTCTTGCTCCACAACAAGGAGCAAATTTCATGAAAGCAAAAGATATCTATCTGAATTCATTCATACAAAAAATGAGAGATGGAAAAATCGTTTCTTCCATGACGATCAAGCTCATCAAAGGCATTGAGATTGCACAGATCGCCAAGACAGCAGGGTTTGACTCGATCTACATTGATCTAGAGCACAGCGCACTCAGTCTTGAGAGTACGGGTCAAATCTGCATGGCGGCATTGAGCATTGGATTGCCTGCTTTTGTGAGGGTGCCAGCAAATACGCCTGAGTGGATATCTAGAGCATTGGACAACGGTGCGATGGGTGTGATTGCACCTCACATCAGCACAAAAGAGGAAGCTTTGTCAGTTGTTGCTTGCGCGAAATTCCCCCCCACCGGTGAGAGAAGTGCCGCAGGCACCCTACCCCATCTTCAGTACAGATCATTTCCCGCAAGTGAAGCCTATCCCGTTCTCAATTCACAAACCACTGTGATTGTTCAATTTGAGAGCGAGAAAGCAATTGAAAATGCGGAGTCAATCATCTCAACAGAGGGTGTTGATGTGGTGCTCATCGGAGAT
>CAIKYO010000086.1 GCA_903831655.1 uncultured Burkholderiales bacterium | reverse complement strand
GCGTTCAAAGAGCCGCCCAAAGAGAGATCCAACGAGAGCTCCAACGAGACATCACAGCAAGAGCCTTTGGCAGAGGCTGAAAAAAAAACTCTAACTTTTAACGCATCCCAAGCTCAAAGCGCAGCCAAAGCGCCTCTCAACCCAAACCGCCTTGAATCAACTCCCAAAGAGGACACTCCGCCTTGGGAACATTCGGCTTTGAGCGCTCCTCAAGCCCAACTCAAGCCCCAAGCTCAAGTCCCCAGAGCACCCTTAGATCAAAGCTCACAAACTCCATTGACCAGCGCACCTGAAGGGCGGCAGCTTCCCATTAAGGACATGTCCCCGCGTGCTCCAAGTGTTGAGCAGACCTTGACCGATGCGCCCAAAGGGGTTGTGTCCGTGAGTGTGCGAAACGCGAGTCAAAATCCAGAGTTGGGGGCTATGCAAAGGAGAGATGCGCAACTCCCCAAGGTTCAAGCAACGCCAGAGGGGGACTTTTGGATGGATTTGGTGAGCACCTTGGTTGAGGAGCAAAAGGTGAGCTCTTTGAGCCGCGAATTGGCCCTTCAATCTCAGTTGGTTGGCCGCGATGAGGGGGCTTGGCTTTTGAGGATAGAGCGCGAATCTTTGTCAAGTGCAAATAGCCGAGAGAGGCTCTCCCAAGCCTTAAAGTCTGCTGGCCATGAGGTGGTGCTCAATTTCGAACTCGGACAAGTCAACGACTCTCCCGCGCTGCGCCAAGCACATATGGCGCTTGAGGCTCAGATGATTGCCGAGGCCAAAATATTGAACGATCCCTTTGTGCTGCAAATGATGGATCGGTATGATGCCAAAATCATCCCTGGCTCCATCAAGAGTGTTTGAACATCAATTTGTTTTTTTATCAGAAAGTCATCCAACATGTTTAATAAAGGACAACTCGCCGGCTTGATGAAGCAAGCCCAAGCGATGCAAGAGAATTTGAAAAAAGCTCAAGATGAGCTCGCATTCATCGAAGTCATTGGTGAGTCTGCCAGTGGCGGTATCAAAATCACGATGACGTGTAAGCATCAGGTCAAAAGAGTCCAAATTGATCCCAAGCTCATGAGCGAGGATGCGGAGATGCTGGAAGATTTGTTGGCGGTTGCCTTTAACGATGCCAGCAAAAAGGCAGAAGAAACGTCTGAGGCCAAAATGGGCAAACTCACCCAAGGCATGCCTGGATTGCCTGGGGGCATGAAGCTGCCCTTTTGATGAGCGAACTCTCAGCCCTTGAGGCACTCATTCAGGCTCTGAGGAAATTACCCGGTGTGGGTCAAAAGTCTGCATCTCGGATGGCCTATCACTTGCTCCAACATGATCGAGCGGGTGCTCAATTGCTTGCACAAGCATTGAGCCAAGCGGTCAAAGACATTGGTCACTGCAAGAGTTGCTACACCCTAACCTCCAGTGAGATTTGTGCAACCTGTTTGGATCCCAAGAGAGACCCCACGCGCCTGTGCGTAGTGGAGTCTCCAACCGATAAAGAGGCCATCGAGCGCACCTTGGCCTACAAAGGACATTACTTTGTTTTAATGGGCGCGTTAAGCCCCATGGAGGGTTTGGGACCCCAAGACTTGGGTGTCAAAGCACTCTTTGAACGTGCAAGTGATGGCGTGGTCCAAGAGGTCATCATGGCCACCAATTTCACCCCAGAAGGGGAGGCCACGGCACATGTTTTGACTCAGGCGCTCTCCAAGCGAGGGGTGGAGGTGACCCGCTTGGCTCGGGGTGTGCCCCTGGGGAGTGAGTTGGAGTTTGTAGACTTGGGCACCATTGCGCATGCTTTGTTTGATCGCAAGTCCTCTCATTGAGTGGTGGGGCCGTGGCAGGCAGACCACCTGAGCCTTTTGATTTTCTAATTCAGTAAGCTCAGAGGTGACCCATGCACGGCAGGCTCAAGCCTTGTGTGAGTTGGAATTTGACTTTTTCTTGTTGTGAGCGGTTTTGACGGGCACAAAGAGAACGATGTTTTCACCCATGCTCAAAGCGCTTTTGGGGTTGAGTGAGTTCCAAGACACAATTTGTGTCTCACTCACATGGTACTTCTTGGCCAGACTGGCCAAGGTGTCCTTTTTTCCAACCTTGACTTTGACCTTTTTGCCTGGGGGTTGTTCAGGGGAGAATTCCAATTGGCCTTGCTCGGCCACTTGAGTGCCCACGTCTTGGTCTTTTTTGGCTGTTCTAGGCACCAAAAGGGCTGAGCCCGCTTTGATCAACATTTTTTGCGGAATGTTGTTGATCTCTTTGAGCTCACTCTCGCTCATGCCAATGGTTTTAGCGGCCTCAGTGACGGAGAGCGTTTTGGGTGCAATCCAAGCGGTCCAACTGGCCATGCGTGGACCGGTATAGGTTTCAAAGTTTTTTTGAAAAATTTCAGCATTGTCCCAGGGTAGCAAAATTTGAGTTGTCCCAGCGGCCAAGAGAACTGGCCGAGAGGCGGAGGGGTTGAGCGCTTTGAAGTCATCCAATGGGACTTCGGCCAACTTGGCGGCCAGCGTCACATCGATGTCTCTGCGCAAAGGGACTGTTTGAAAGTAGGGGTGGTTGGGGACTTCACTGAGGGTCAAGTGAAATGCCTCAGGTGTTGAAATGATGTTTTTGACCGCTTGGAGTTTGGGCACGTACATGCGTGTCTCCATGGGCATGTTCAGTTCCAAATAAGAAGTACCTAGCCCCAGGTGTTGATTCTTCGCGATGGCCTTGGTCAAGTTCCCTTCTCCCCAGTTGTAGGCGGCCAAAGCGAGGTGCCAGTCACCAAACTTGGTGTAGAGAAGCTGTAAATAGTCCAGCGCCGCTTTGGTTGAAGCCATCACGTCTTTGCGGTCATCTCTGAATACATTTTGCTTGAGATCAAAGTTTTTGCCTGTTTTGGGCATGAACTGCCAAATCCCACTGGCTCTGGCGCTAGAGAGGGCTTGGGGGTTGAAGGCGCTTTCTACAAAAGGCAACAAGGCCAATTCGGTGGGCATTTTGCGCGCTTCTAGCTCCTCCACAATGTAGTAGAGGTATTTGCTAGATCGGGAGGTCATGCGCTCGATGTAATCAGGTTTTGTCGAGTACCACTGCACTCGCTCTTGAACCAACTCACTCTCCAGTGTGGGCATGGCAAAGCCCCTTCTGATGCGTTCCCATAGGTCATTGGGCAAGCTCAGGTGTGTGACCCCTCCAGTGCTCAAATCCGATTGAGCAAGGGGTTGCAACGTGGAGGTTTTGGAGCTTGGTTTTAAGGCTCCAGTTGAAGAGGGCGGGGCTTTGAGTACCTGAGTTGTATTTGAGAGGGCACTTGGGCCCAAATCAACTCCAGAGGTATTCAAGTTTTGACAAGCGCTTAAAGAGAAAATGCTCGCCACAAACAGGGCAAATGAAATGTGCTTCAAAATGTATTTTTCCATTCTCGCAAGGCTCCCAAGCGTGCTTGGGGGGATTGTGCCGTTGGGTCTCGGTGTTGAATGGAGTGGATGACTTCTGGGTCATCGAGCCTGAGAAATGGGTTTATTTTCAATTCAATTCCCATGGAACTTGGAAGGGTAGCGTGAGCTTGAGCTCTAAGTTTTTCACATTGAGCGTTGTACTCGATCAAATCGGCATTGCTGGGGTTGACGTGCAAAGCAAATTTCAAATTGGACAGCGTGTACTCATGAGCACAACACACAAGTGTGTTGCGGGGCAGAGCTTTGAATGAGTTCAAGGAATCAAACATCTGCTCAGGTGTTCCCTCAAAGAGTCGGCCGCAACCGCCTGAGAACAAGGTGTCGCCACAAAATAAGATGGGCGAATGGAGAACAGGGTCACTGACTTGGTTTTGTACGAAGTAAGCCAAGTGAGTCTTGGTATGACCCGGTACAAACATCACGTTGATGTCGTGGTCCAAGAGGGTCAAAGTTTGATCTTTTTGCACGCGTTGGTAGGGCTCAGGGATCCGCGGGTCCTCAGGCGCGTAGACAACGCACCCTGTGCGTGCAAGCAGTGCGCTCACGCCCCCCACATGGTCAGGGTGATGGTGTGTGACTAAAATAGCTTTGAGCTCGAGGCCTGCTTGATCCAGTGCTTCGAGCACAGGATCTTCTTTGGCCGGGTCCACCACCACAGCGTGGTGACCGTCATGCAACAACCATATGTAGTTGTCATTGAGCACGGGAAGAGCAATTAGTTTCATGAGGCCTGGATTAGAAAATGAAAATCAATGACTGGGACGATTGGGTGAGAAGTGCTGCGGGAGAGTATCTCTTGAACTGGGAGCAAACCAAGGTTGATCAACTGGTGGCCGATGTTTTTGGGTTTCATGCAGTTCAAATGGGCTTAGCTCCACTCAAAGGACTTCAGTTCAATCGCATGCCCAATAGATGGCTAGGACTGGAGCGTGAGGACGTTCAAGGGGTTGATTTTGTCACGGATTTTAGGGCACTTCCCTTTCCTGAGCAAAGTTTGGATTTGGTGGTCCTGCCTCACACCTTGGAGATGCATGCCAATCCCCACTTTACACTGAGAGAGGTTGAGCGGGTGTTGGTGCCTGAGGGGCGAGTGATTATTTTTGGGATCAATCCGCTCTCATTTTGGGGTTTTAGGCACTGGCGCGATCGATGGTACATACGACTGGGTGCACAACACACGTTCATGCCCTCACAAAGTGAGTTGATTGGTTTGGGTCGATTAAAGGACTGGCTCAGTTTGCTGGGTTTTGAGATCGAGCAAGGTGGATTTGGACTTTACAAGCCTGCCCTCAAATCAGAGAAATGGCTCTCTAAATTCAATTGGTTGGAATTGGCGGGTAATCGTTGGTGGCCCATTTTTGGCGACTGTTACTACTTGGTCGCCGTCAAACGTGTCAGAGGCATGAGGCTCATGGGGCCGGGTTGGAAAACAGCACCCATCAAACCCCTCAATGCAACGGCGAGCGTGTCTTCATTGCTTGGCGAGCCGACCCAGAAAAGTTAAGCATCAAAAATATTTCTTTGAAACACATTGGGGCTCAATGTCCTTTGTGCGTTTAAACTCGCTTGACCCAAACCCTGAACCCTTGACACCTTACACCATGACAGAACCCAATCAAAAAGAACCACTCAAAGACGTGGTGATCTACACCGATGGAGCTTGCAAAGGCAATCCTGGCCCAGGAGGATGGGGGGCTGTCTTGACTTTTGGTGCCCAAGAGAAGGCGATTTTTGGGGGTGAGGTCCTCACCACCAACAACCGCATGGAATTGATGGCAGTCATTGAGTCTTTAAAGTGTTTGAAGCAAAGTTGTCAGATTAAATTGTTTTTGGACAGCCAATATGTCAGGCAAGGGATCACAGAGTGGATTCACTCTTGGAAAGCCAAGGGTTGGAAAACGGCTTCCAAACAACCTGTGAAGAATGTGGAGTTGTGGCAGGCGCTGGATCACTTGGTGCATGAATGTGGTCACCAAATTGAATGGGTCTGGGTCAAGGGGCACTCAGGAGACCCTGGCAATGAGAGAGCCGATCAGTTGGCCAATCAGGGTGTGGAGAGCGTCTTGAGCGCTCCAAGGAGTCGTTGAGGTTTTGAGCCCATCCCCTCCCATCCACGGTCCTGGATGGAGCTTTTAGATGAGCCCCTCCAAGGGCCATATCTCAACGGATTGTCCAATCTGGACATCTCCTTGATCGTGGGCAAGCACCACCAAGCAGTTGCCATTGACCATGGAGCTCAAAATGCCCGAACCTTGGTTGCCGCTCAATCTAACATTCAAGAGACCATTGCTTTGCATCTCGAATACGCCACGCTGGTATTCGGTGCGGCCAGGCTTTTTGCGGATGTGCTCCAAACTCACCGCTTGTTGACGTATCACATGTGTTTCTCCAGAACCCATTAACTTCAGGAGTGCGGGTCTCACAAAGGCCAAAAAGGTGACCATGACCGCCACCGGGTTGCCTGGCAAACCAAAGAGCAAGGTCTCGTGCAGTCGTCCAACTGCCATGGGTCGCCCGGGTCGCATGGCAATGTGCCAAAACACGACGTCCCCCATTTGGGTCATGAGCTCTTTGGTGAAGTCTCGCTCTCCTGCGCTGACCCCAGCACTGGTGATGATCACTTGAGCGTTTTCGCGTGCGAGAGTGAATATTTTTTTCAATTCCTCAGGATCATCAGGACAAATCCCCAAGTCCATGACTTCGACTCCCAAGGTGTTCAAAAGCGCCATTAACGTAGGCCGGTTGCTGTCGTAGATTTGTCCCTCTTCTAGGGGTGTGCCCACGGCTTTGATTTCGTCCCCCGTTGAGAAAATAGCCACTTTGGGGGGCTTGATCACTTTGACACTCTGTAGACCTAGACTGGCCAATAGCCCCAGACAAGCAGCGTTGAGTCTTTGCCCTTTTTTCAGAGCCACGCCTCCCTTTTGCAAGTCCTCCCCTTGGTGCCTTCGGTTGTCGCCCGCTTGGAGTTGAGTGAGGGGGAACTCGATCCAATCCCCTTCAGCGTGGACCATCTCTTGAGCCACGACTGTATCCAAGCCCTCAGGCACCACAGCACCTGTCATGATCTTGATGCACTCTCCAAGACCGACTGGTCCTACGTAGGGATGGCCCGCACTGGAGGAACCCACCACTTTGAGTTTTAAATTCTCTTTGGAGTTGGGCATCAAAAAAGCATATCCATCCATGGCCGAATTGGTGTGGGAGGGAACATTAATGGGGGAGATCACGTCTTGGGCCAAATGTGCGCGAGCCAGCCACTGAGGTGGATCTTTCAACTGGACTTCAACGCTCACGTGTTCAATGCGTGCCCAAGGTGAATGATCATCGCTTAAACGATCAATGAAAGCTTGGGCTTGATCGACACTCATGGCCTGGGCGTCATCTCCAGCCATCTCGAGTGTGAGTTGTGCAAGGGTTTTCATACGGATCATTGAGAGAGTTGCAAGGAATTCATATCGTGCCTTAAGCATTTTCCTTGGAGTGTTGCAAAGCACCCTCGAGAGCCATCAATTGCTCAGGTGTGTTGACGTTGCTGAATGCCAAAGGATCATCCTCCTTTTGATCAAAGTCGACCATGACTCTTTTCAACGTCTGCGACCAATCCTCAATCTTTCTACCTCCACGCTGCATGAACTCCTCCAGGCTTTGAAGCACATTGGCTCGCATGAGGCAAAACACGGGTTGAGCTCTGAGCACACCCAACTCAGGTGCGCGTGCCATGGCCAGTTGAGCGTTTTGATCCAACAAACCTTGGCCCAAGCGCGCTGCCAAATCCAGGGGCAAATGCGGGCAATCACAAGGTGCGGTGAGCAAGTACTTTGTTTGAGTGTGCTCCAAACCTACCTTAAAACCAGCCAATGGGCCTTCAAATTCACCCTTTGAATCGGGCCAAACTTCATCGCAAAAAGAAAGGTAAGTGGAGATATTTCGATTGGCGCTGATCATGACCTTGCACACTTGGGGGCGCAGTCGTTGAGCCGCATGAAGCACCATGGATGAGCCCATGAAGGGTTGGAGTCCTTTGTCCACGCCCCCCATTCGAGAGCCACGCCCCCCGCTCAAGATGATGCAGGTGATCTCTTGGGGGTCAACGCAGTGGTGGTGTCTCAGGCTCATGAATTTATTTTTTTTAGCGCTCTGATGGGGTGGAAAAGGGGGGTGGGAGATTCAATCGCTTTGAGGAGATAGGGTCCATCATCCGCCGATATAACTCATCTCCACTTTGCGTCTTTGGGTGCCAAGGGTTTCTGGGTCAGTTTGCACATCTTGTGAGCCAGGGGTTGGATTTTGCAGGGAGCGCAGTTGAGAGTATCGATCCTCACGGTGGTGCCAAATGTTGGCAATCATTTGGGTCAAGTGCTCATCACTTGCCCCTGCTCTGAGAGGAGTTCGAAGATCTTGTCCTTGGTGAGCGAACAAGCACAAAAAGAGTTGTCCCTCCGTGGACAACCGGGCTCGGTTACAGCCGTCGCAAAAAGCTTGTGTCACGCTGGAGATCAGGCCAATCTCTCCAAGGCCAGGATCCAATTGACCGCTCGAATTTTTAAACCCATAGCGCACCGCCGTCTCACCCGGCCCTTTGGGAGGGAGTTTGACCAGTTCAAATTCTTGTTGAATGAGGGAGATGACTTCGGCAGAGGGGAGAACCTCTCTCATGTTCCATCCGTTGGTGGAGCCGACATCCATGTACTCGATGAATCTGAGGCTCATGCCTTGGCCATGAAAATAACGTGTCATGGGCAAAATCTCGCTGTCATTGGTGCCACGTTTCACAACCATGTTGATCTTCATGCCAGACCAAAGCCCTTGTTCATCCAAACCCAATCCCACGGCTTTGGCGGACTCAATGCCCTCCAAGACACTGGAGACTGAGAAGTCAACGTCGTTCATGGCCTTGAAGATGGAGTCCTGCATTGCATCAAGACTGATGGTGATTCGAGTGAGTCCAGCGTCCTTCAATGCCGCTGCTTTTTGTTTGAGCAAGGATCCGTTGGTGGTGAGCGTGAGGTCAAGGGGTGCGCCAGAATTGGTGCGGAGTTGACTCAGTTGAGAGATCAAGACTTCTACATTTTTTCTCAGCAGTGGCTCACCCCCTGTGAGCCTAATTTTTTGGACACCCAGAGATAAAAATGATTTTGAAAGTCTTGTAATTTCTTCAAAACTCAACAATTCTTTTTGAGCTAAATATTTATATTGGTTGTCAAAAATTTCCTTGGGCATGCAATAGGTGCATCGGAAATTACAACGATCGGTGACACTGATGCGAAGTTCTTGTAATGGCCTTAAACGAGCGTCCAAGACTGGCTCTCCCGCTATCCAAGGGGTGGAGGAGAGCGCCATGGCCGCAGGTGGGAGTTGGCGCACATCAATGAGTGGAATGACACGTTCTGACATGGATTTCTATTTTGCCTCAATCAAGAGACTCTTGGGCGCAAAGGTGCTCAGAATTTGAGGTCATTGTGAAAAAGAAAAAACCCCTGGCCTGTTGGGGCTAGGGGTTTGGGCTAAAAGCCGGAAGACGCTCTTGGTCTTCAGGCTTGATCAAGCCGCCTTTGGCGAAGCTTATTTGGCGGCAGGAGGTGCTGTTGTATCGGTTGCACTAGCTGCAGGTGCAGGTGTCTCTGGGGCAGCAGGCGCATCCATGGCGGGTGCGCTCAAGGCTGGCGGGTTTGCCATGGGAGGTGTTTTGGCGCTGAGAGCCACCGAGTGCGGTAGCAAAGGCACCAGGAGCAAAGCCACAATGTTGATGATCTTGATCAAAGGGTTGACCGCAGGACCGGCAGTGTCTTTGTAGGGGTCTCCAACTGTGTCACCCGTCACTGCTGCCTTGTGAGCATCGCTTCCTTTGCCTCCAAAGTGACCATCTTCGATGTATTTTTTGGCATTGTCCCAAGCTCCTCCACCAGTGCACATGGAGATGGCCACGAAGAGGCCCGTCACAATCGTGCCCATGAGCAAGCCACCCAAGGCCTTAGGCCCCAAGATCATGCCCACCAAAATGGGCACCACCACAGGCAACAGTGAGGGAATCATCATCTCTTTGATGGCTGCCGTGGTGAGCATGTCAACTGCGCGTCCATATTCGGGCTTGGCAGTACCCTCCATGATGCCTTTGATCTCACGGAACTGTCTGCGAACCTCCTCAACCACAGCTGAGGCTGAGCGACCGACGGCCTCCATGGCCATTGCACCAAAGAGGTAAGGGATCATGCCGCCGATGAAAAGACCCACAATCACCTTGGGGTCAGAGAGATCAAAATTGATGTCTTGTCCATACCTTTGGAGTTTGTGGGTGTAGTCGGCAAAAAGCACCAAAGCAGCCAAGCCTGCTGAACCAATGGCGTAACCTTTCGTTACGGCCTTGGTGGTATTGCCCACCGCGTCCAATGGGTCCGTCACATCACGAACACTGGAGGGCAACTCGGCCATTTCAGCAATACCACCAGCGTTGTCCGTGATAGGACCATAAGCGTCCAAGGCGACAACGATACCGGCCATGCTGAGCATGGCTGTGGCCGCAATGGCTACGCCATAAAGACCCGCCATGCCGTAGGAGGCCAAGATGGCTGCACACACAGACAATACAGGGTAAGCGGTGGACTTCATGGACACGCCGATGCCCGCAATGATGTTGGTGGCGTGACCTGTGGTGGAGGCTTGTGCAACGTGCTTAACAGGCGCGTAATCGGTGCCAGTGTAGTACTCGGTGATCCAAACCAATGCTGCGGTGAGGAGCAGACCCACCACGGTCGATCCAAACAAAGCCAAGCGTGAGCCCGTGGCGTTGATGGCATCGTCAGGCATCATGTTCCAAGTCACAAAGGCAAATGCGACCAAGCTCAACAGGCCTGCAACGATCAAGCCTTTGTACAACGCGGGCATGACATTTTTCATGCCGGGCGAGGCTTTGACGAAAAAGCATCCGATGATGGAGGCCAAGATAGAGACACCGCCCAAGACGAGTGGGTAAAGAGCTGCTTGCACGGGAGCCGCTGTCACAACCAAAGCGCCAAGCACCATGGTTGCAATCAAGGTGACCGCATAGGTCTCGAACAAGTCAGCTGCCATGCCTGCACAGTCTCCGACGTTGTCTCCAACATTGTCAGCAATCACCGCAGGATTTCTGGGGTCATCCTCTGGGATGCCAGCCTCGACTTTGCCCACCAAGTCAGCGCCGACGTCAGCACCTTTGGTGAATATGCCGCCTCCCAGGCGAGCAAAAATGGAGATCAAAGAGGATCCAAATGCGAATCCAATGAGTGGGTTGAGGAGTTCTGCGAGATGCTGATCGGCGCTCAAGGTGCCACTGCCAACCAAGAACCAATAAAAGCCACCAACGCCCAAAAGCCCCAAACCTACCACCAACATGCCGGTGATGGCGCCACCTTTGAAGGCAACCTCAAGCGCAGGTGCAATGCCACCCGTGGCTGCTTGAGCGGTGCGAACATTGGCTTTGACGCTCACATTCATGCCAATGAAGCCACAAGCGCCCGAGAGCACTGCGCCCAATACAAATCCGATGGCCGTTGTCAGACCTAAAAAGAGTCCAATGAGAATGGTGAGCACCACGCCCACCATGGCAATGGTTCGGTATTGTCGCGCCAAATACGCTGCAGCTCCTTGTTCGATGGCGGAGGCAATTTCTTGCATCCGTGCGTTCCCGGGATCCATGCCCAATATGGAGGCCCGAGCCCAGAAACCGTAAAGGACTGCAACGAGTCCGCAGGCCAGAGCGAATATCAACGCTGAATTACCAAACATAAATTCTCCTAAATGCAAAAGCAAAAAATCGAAGGTATTCAAAAGAAAAAAGTGAACCTTTTTCTTTTGAATGCGACATGACTGCCCTTTGTTGGTTCTAGGCCCGAGACAATTGAATTTGGGCTGTAGCAGGGCCAACAAAATCGAATCAAGATCAATGTACGATAAAAGTTGAACTCCAAAGACAAATTTACCCTTGCTAGCGCTTAAAATCAGGGTTAATCCCGAGAATTCTCGACCTGTTCACTTCAACACTTCAACTCGTTTAACAAAATGTCTTTAGATAAAGTTACCGCCGGAAAAGATGCTCCCAATACATTCAATGTGATCATTGAAATTCCCATGAACGCTGATCCTGTGAAGTATGAGGTTGACAAGGAGTCGGGCGCTATTTTTGTGGATCGCTTCATGAGCACGTCCATGCACTACCCAACAAACTATGGTTATGTGCCCAAGACCATCAGTGGAGACGGTGACCCAGTGGATGTGCTGGTCATCACTCCAGTTCCTTTGTATCCCGGTGTGGTGGTGACGTGTCGCCCCATTGGCATTTTGCGCATGGAAGATGAGGCCGGCATCGATGGGAAAATTTTGGCTGTTCCCACAGACAAAATCCTATCTATTTATACCCAATGGCAAAAGCCAGAGGATTTGAATCCGTTGAGGCTCAAGACCATTGCTCATTTCTTTGAACACTACAAGGACTTGGAAGTGGGCAAATGGGTCAAAATTTTGGGATGGGATGGTCCTGAAGCCGCTCGCCAAGAGGTGAGAGAGGGCATGGACAATTACGCCCAATCACTGGCCAAATAAAAGAATTTGAAAGTCGGGGGGGTGGCCTTCTTGGTCGCCACATGCCCCTTGATTCAACGCTTGAGTGGATTTCTCTGACTCAAGTGCTCCATGTACTCATCCACCCCTTGGCTTTCTCTCAAAAGGAAGTGATCCACGGCCTTTGCAAAATCAGGGTGCGCCAACCAGTGTGCACTGTGTGTTTTGCTGGGTAAAAGAGCGCGAGCCATTTTGTGCTCTCCTTGCGCACCGCCCTCAAAGCGCTCCACCCCGTGTTCAATGCACCATTGAAGGGGTTGGTAGTAGCAAGCTTCAAAGTGCAAGCAGTCCACCCTTTGTGTGGCGCCCCAATAGCGGCCATAGGCAACAACGGGGAGACCTTGGGCGTTGCGCTCCAGTCCAATCAGACTACAAGCGATGGGGGTGTCACCGATGGATGCAATGAAAATCACCCAACTCTCGTTTTGTAAATTTGCCATGTCCTCAAAAAAACTTCTTTTGAGGTAGGGTGGGTTGCCGTGTTCGAGATAGGTTTGGCTGTAGCAGGTGTAGAAATATTGCCAGTCTTGGGTTTTCATTTCATGACCCAATAGCGCTTTAAATTGCACGCCTGCAAGGGCTACTTTTTTTCTTTCTTGGCGAATCTTCTTTCGTTTTTCTTGGGTCATGGAGGCCAAAAAAGCCTCGAAGTCTGGGTACTTGGGGTTGCTGTTTTGCCAATGAAATTGAACGGTGTGTCGACCTAAGAGGCCTGCGGTTTGAGCGACTTTTAGATCTTGGTCATCACAAAAGAGCATGTGTAAGGATGACAACTTCAAGCTTTTGCACTCCTCCAAGACCCTCTCCAAGAGCAACGCTTTGGTCTCTTGGCTTGTACTCATCAAGCGGGTTCCAGGCACAGGGGTGAAGGGCACTGCGATCAAGCCCTTGGGGTAGTACTCAAGGCCATGCCGGTTGTAGGCGTCGGCCCAAGCCCAGTCAAAAACATATTCCCCATAGGAGTGTGCCTTCAGGTACAAAGGACACGCTGCAACCAGCGTGTCGTCCTCTCTCAGGCTGATGAAGCGAGTTGCCCAACCCGTTTTTTCACAGGCAGACAGACTCGTTTGCATGGCCAGTAAATATTCATGCCTCATGAAAGGCGTGGGCAGCAGTTGTTGATTAAGCAGTGCATTCCACTGGTTTTTTTCGATCTCCCCAATCGAGTCGTGAACCTGGGTGACATAATTGCTTAAATTCTTCATATTTTCAATTGTCTATGTCTCTTCAACTTTGCGTGGCTCAGCTAAATTTTGTCGTGGGTGATGTGCGTGGCAATGCACAAAAAATCATTCAATCCGCGCATGAACTCTACCAAAAAGGGGGGCGAGTCCTGATTACACCGGAATTGGCCCTGTGTGGCTACCCGGCAGAGGATTTATTGCTTCGGCCCTCTTTCATCCAAGCCTGTGATGATGCACTAGATGAGGTGCGTTTGGCGCTCAGGCCTTATAAAGACCTTCATGTGGTGGTGGGTCATCCCCACGGCGTCGCTCAGCGTGCCAAATCGGTGTCCTTGATTCAAAGCGTCAACCGAGCTACTGTGCTCAGTGAAGGTGAGGTCGTCGCTTTTTATGACAAACAAAAGTTACCCAATTACCAAGTCTTTGACGAGCAGCGCTACTTCAAGCCAGGTCACAAACCTTGCGTGTTTGAGATTCAGGGCGTAAGAGTGGGCTTGCTCATTTGCGAAGATGCATGGTTTGAGTCCCCCGCCGTGGGTGCTGCCCAAGCGGGAGCTCAAGTCTTGGTGGTCTTGAACGCCTCTCCCTATCACATGGGTAAGGGCGCCGAGCGCGAGAAGGCAATGGCTGAGCGTGCACTTCAAACTGGTTTGCCCATTGTTTACGCACATTTGGTGGGCGCTCAAGATGAGGTTGTGTTCGAGGGTGGGTCGTTTGCTATTAACGCTCAAGGCCAAGTTTGTGCGAGAGCGCCCAGTTTTAAAGAGTGTTTGTTTGAGATGGAACTGAGCGACCTGAACCCCCAGTCCTCAACTCCTTTGAGCCTCGCTTTGAAGGGTGCAGTCTACGAGCCCTTGAGTCTGGAGGAGGAACTTTGGAGTGCCTTGGTCTTGGGGGTTAAAGACTATGTGCAAAAAAATGGATTCCCAAGCGTCCTCTTGGGTCTATCAGGAGGGATTGACTCTGCCTTGGTCATGGCCTTGGCTGTGGATGCGTTGGGCCCCGATCGGGTGCATGCTGTGATGATGCCTTCCCCCTACACCGCCAGCATCAGTGTGATCGATGCCAATGAGATGGCCCAAAGAATGGGGGTGCGCTACACAGAGCTCTCCATCGTGCCAGAGTTTGAGGCTTTCAAAAGCACCTTGGCGCCCCTTTTTGAGGGAAGAGGGGAGGATGCAACGGAGGAGAACATTCAAGCCAGAGTCAGAGGTACATTGCTGATGGCCTTGAGCAATAAATTTGGCTCCATTGTGCTCACCACGGGTAATAAAAGTGAGATGGCCACAGGTTATTGCACCCTTTATGGCGATATGGCGGGTGGGTTTGCGGTCATCAAAGATGTTTGCAAAACCATGGTTTATCGTTTGGCCCGGTGGAGAAATGAGCACGATCCTTACGGCACGTGTGTGGCGCCAATTCCTGAGCGCATCATCACTCGCCCACCCAGTGCGGAGTTGCGGCCCGATCAGACCGATCAAGACAGTTTGCCGGATTATGAAATTTTGGACGGCATACTGGCGCGCTTCATGGAAGAGGATCAGAGTGTTCAAGATATTTTGGACGCTGGGTACAGCCCTCAAGATGTGGCTCAAGTGACTCGACTCATTCGTTTGAATGAATACAAGCGCCGACAAGCCCCCTTGGGCATCAGAGTTACGCACCGCAGTTTTGGAAAAGATTGGAGATACCCCATCACCAACCGTTTTCATGGATAATCATGTAAAGCAATCTTTTGGAGACAAACCTTGAAACTGATCACAGCCATCATCAAACCCTTTAAGCTTGAAGAGGTCAGAGAAGCTTTGGCCGAATGCGGTGTTACGGGAATTACGGTCACTGAGGTCAAGGGTTTTGGACGTCAAAAAGGTCACACAGAGTTGTACCGCGGTGCAGAGTATGTGGTTGATTTTTTACCAAAAATCAAAGTTGAAGTGGTGGTGGCTGCTGCCTCTGTTGACTTGTGCGTAGACGCAATTGTGAAGGCCGCTAAAACCGGCAAAATTGGCGATGGAAAAATCTTCGTGACCGACGTGCAAAGAGTGGTTCGCATTAGAACGGGCGAACTCGACGGGCAAGCCATCTGAATTTCAACTCTGCTTGGGGTCTAGGCGTGGGGGGATTTGCTGATCTTTGGGGGCTGCAGTAGTTCTGGATTTCAGGAAAAAAAACGGTGCCAAATCGCACTGGTCCAAATCCCAATGCACAGCAACAATGCCAGCAAGACGGCTGCGCTAGCCAAATCCTTTGCTCTCTTGGAGAGTTCGTTCCAAGCTCCTCCAAAGCGGTCGATGGCCGACTCGATGCCGGTGTTGAGGAGTTCTACGATCATCACCAAAAAAACCGAACCCACCAGTAAAGCCACCTCAACCCAAGTTTGCCCAACAAAGAAGGCAGCGGGCACCATCACCAAGGCCACCCAAACCTCTTGGCGAAATGCGGTCTCGTACCAGCCCGCTCTCAGTCCTTGAATGGAAAACCCAAAAGCATGCCAGACTCGGTTCAAGCCTTTTCTGGCTTTTTGGGGGTTGACATCATCACTTGGATTCATGATGTTGAATTTTGAAGTCAATTCGTGACGATTTGGTGAACGCGGATTTAAGCTTTTTCTGCTTTGCCAGTCAAAGGATCGGGCGCGGGTTCCATGTTCACGAGTTGGGTACCTGACCAAATGTCGTGCCAAAACTGCCTTTGAGCTTGAAATCTACTGAGGGTTGCCCAAACAGCAACCCACCCCAAAGTCAAAACTGCTTTCTCACCCAAACTGAGATCAAACAGCATCAGAGTTCCCAAGGGGGGTGCAAACCAGACCCAACTCAAAACCCAACGCAACAAGCAAATTTTGGTGCTTGGGAGCGCCCCTTGAAGGTCCAAGAGTCTGATGCGCCAGGTCTTCATTGCCAAAGTTTGGCCCATTCGCCAAAAGTAGACAAAGTAAGAGGTGAGCACCACCATCAAAAAAGCTTGCACACTTTGTCTTGAAGACAGGGCTTGGGAGAAAGGGTCTGAGGCTGGGGTTGCCGCACTTTGAGTCAACATTGAAAAAATCAAAGTGGAGATGAAAACAACCCCGAAAAGCAACACCCCTTCATAGGTCCAACATGCCATGCGACGCCAAACGGAGGGTGCAGTGTGAAGTGTTTGAGTTTCTAATTGGGAAGGGGTGCTCATGAAAGGCGTGAGGAACTAAAAAAAGGGTGCCAGTGGGGGCTGCAAAGACAAGTCTGCGTCAAAGCATCAAGGTGCGGGTGCCATGACCCTGGGTGGCAATAGCGTTTTGGAGGCAATTTGATCTAAATCGATTCTGGCCGAACCAATTGACTTTGGGTCATTGAATATACTTTTTCCAATGAGTTGTGCAGAAATGGGCTTGGGTGCAATTGCTGCGCTGTGTGGAAGCAGCAAAGCATCTTGAGCCAAAAGGTCGCGCTGCTCCGCGTTCAAGGCTTGATAGGCTTGCCATTTTGAGAGCCTGTCATCGCTTGGAATTTGCTGGACTTGGTTGAAGATGAAACGCGCTTGAGCGCGCTGCTCGCTGGTCAGTGATCCCCATTGGGTCATTCTGTTTTGAAGCTTCTCTTGGTCACTGGGAGAGAGTTCAGCAAAATTGGCGGACAAAGCCAGCCATTTGTTTTTGTGAGCCAATGTCATTTGTGGCCAAAGGGAGGACAGCGGCTTTAGAGCAGTCCTCTCATCGCGGCTGAGGTCAGACCATTTTGGATAGGAACTAATGGCCATGTGATTCACGCTAGAGCTTGCCGCACTTGTGGCGGGGCTTGAGGCTGCACTCTTGGGTAACTTGGTCAGGTTGCTCTCTGCGGGTGGTGCGACCTGGACGGAGGAGCTTGGGGGTGCTGGGGTAGGAGATGAGGGCGCAGTGGCAGGAGTCGGCTCTGGGGCTGAGCTCATTTGAGCCCAAGAAAGGTGAGTCAGAGTCAAGAGACTCAGGACAAGAAAAACAGCCAATGGGTCAAGAGCAAGAGTTGAGCGCGCGCGGAGAAGGAGCCGATAAAGTAGAGTTTTATCGGACTCAAAATGCCAGGTCAAAGGGCCAAATGGAACGCAGTTTTTGATCAAAAGAGAAATTCAAGTTTCAGGTTGAGGCTTTAAAACGTGACCAGTTTAGTGATTTTCTGTGTTTTGTGGGTTGGGAAGGCTCAAAAACTTTAAAAATCCTGGGTCTGTGTAAGCATCTGGGGGCAACTCATCGAGCAACAAAGCTTGATCAATGGACGCCAGTTCGTGGGCATTGCGTTCATTTTGGAGCTCTTGAACGCCAATCAGGCCTAAAACCAAGGCCAACAAAGGCAAAAAGGAGATCAATTTGGACCAAGTGCCAGAACCCTCGTTGGGAGACATGGCCAAGCTGGCTCCCATCTGTTGGAGGCTTTGAGCTGTTTGCTGAGCGTAGGATTTGCGATGAGCAACGGCACGCACACGAGCCGCTCTCAAGCGCTCAAGGACTGCGTGAGGGAGTTCGTCAGCACTTTGATCGAGCCGGTGCACCAAACGACGCGCGTAATTCTCTTGTGCTCGCACCAAATTGGTGTCTGAATTAGGACTGGTGGTCATATGTGTATTCCTCTGGCTTTAAGTGCGGTCATCAGTGCGTGAATGGCTCTAGAACAATGAGTCTTAACGCTTCCTTCTGAGCAACCCATAGCAGCAGCTGTCTCAGAAACATCGAGCTCCTCCCAATAACGCAGCAAGAAGGCTTCTCGTTGACGTGAAGGGAGCTTTTTTATCTCTTGCTCAATTTCTTGCAAATTTTGGGCCTGAGATACGGTATTTTCAGCACTTTCAGACATTTGAGAGTCTGGAGTTTGTGAGGTGAACTCCAAAAAGTCAATCTCATCCCCGCCGTCTGAGGCTTCAAAGTCGTTGAAGTTGGAGAAAAGAGCGTTCTTTGTCTTTTGTCTCCTGAACCAGTCAAGGGTGGTGTTGGAGAGAATGCGCTGAAAAAGCATGGGCAACTCACCCGCAGGCTTGTCTGCATAGTGTTCGGCGAGTTTCATCATGCTGTCTTGAACAATGTCCAAAGCAGCCTCTTCGTCCCTTACATGGTACAAGGAGCGCTTAAAGGCTCGTTTTTCAACGCCCTTTAGAAAATCAGCAAGTTCGAGTTCTGAGGCCAATTCTTGGCTATTCTCAAGGTTATGTGGACGCTTAAACGGTGAGGCGGCCAGATGCACCAATTAAGGAGCAAGTGCGAACGCCTTGGTCTTTGAAAATCCCAGTGCACCGTAGCAATGACTCTGATCTTACCAAACATTGGGTTCTTCCCAAATGCGGTTTGTCCTTGCGCGCCCAAATGAACAGGTCAGGGTTGTGGTTTTTCGATCTTTTTACCGGTTTGACAATCAGGGAAATCCTGAAGGCATTGAAATAAATGCCATAATGGAGGGCTATTGTGCACACGCACCGTGTGCATATAAACGGGTCTGGGTTCGGCTCCAAGCAACTTTTGGTGTCAATGGCCTCAGGTCTTAAGTTCCGCAGTGGTTTCACAAGAATTCACCCAGGAGCACCCAAGGTTTTTCAGTTTGAAATTCACAAAGGTTAATCATGGATAACATCGAAGCGCATTTGAACGCGCAAAATTCACACAGCTCCACCTCTCACAGCGAAGAACTCATGGGTTCAGAGATCATGGTGCGGGCATTGCAAGCAGAACAAGTCAAGTTCATATGGGGCTATCCAGGTGGAGCTGTCCTCTATATTTACGACGCCTTGTATAAACAAGACACCATACAACACGTGCTCGTGAGACATGAGCAAGGTGCGGTTCACGCGGCCGATGGTTACGCACGCGCCACTGGCGAGGTCGGTGTTGCATTGGTCACCTCCGGTCCTGGTGTGACCAATGCGGTGACGGGTATTGCCACGGCTTATATGGATAGCATCCCGATGGTCATCATCACGGGACAAGTGCCAACCGCTGCAATTGGCTTGGATGCGTTCCAAGAGTGTGACACAGTGGGTATCACCCGTCCGATCGTGAAACATAACTTTTTGGTCAAAGACGTCAAAGACTTGGCGTTGACGATTAAAAAAGCTTTTCACATTGCGCGCACAGGTCGACCTGGACCCGTGGTGGTTGACATTCCAAAGGACGTCTCATTCCACAAAACAACATACACCCCCATTTCTGAGGAAGTGGAGATGCGCTCATACAACCCTGTCAAAAAGGGGCATGGTGGGCAAATTAGAAAAGCACTTCAATTGCTGCTGGCAGCCAAGAGGCCTTTCATCTACACAGGTGGCGGCGTCTTGTTGGGTAACGCATGTGCAGAGCTCAGAACCTTGGTCGACACCTTGGGCTACCCTTGTACAAATACGTTGATGGGTCTGGGCGCTTACCCAGCCTCAGATCCCAAGTTCTTGGGCATGCTGGGTATGCATGGCACCGTAGAGGCCAACAATGCCATGCAAAACTGCGATGTGCTTTTGGCTGTGGGTGCAAGATTTGATGATCGCGTGATTGGTAACCCCAAGCACTTTGCACAAAATGAGAGAAAGATCATCCACATTGACATTGATCCCTCTAGCATTTCCAAGCGTGTGAAGGTAGACATTCCCATTGTGGGAGATGTGAGAGATGTGCTCACCGAGATGATCAACATGCTGCGAGAGAATGGTGGCAAAAATGATCCCCAACATTTGGCGAACTGGTGGAGTCAAATTGAAACTTGGAGAGGCAAAGATTGTTTGAAATACGATCGTGGAGCCACCGATGTCATCAAACCTCAAGCCGTCATCGAGTCACTTTGGAACATGACCCAAAACGATGATGTCTACATCACCTCTGATGTGGGCCAACACCAGATGTGGGCTGCGCAGTACTACCGCTTTGATCAACCCAGGCGCTGGATCAACTCTGGAGGATTGGGCACGATGGGCGTTGGCATTCCTTATGCCATGGGCATCAAGCTTGCCAAGCCAGAGTCTGAGGTGTTTTGTGTGACCGGTGAGGGCTCTGTGCAAATGTGCATCCAAGAGCTCTCAACTTGCTTGCAGTACAACACACCCATCAAAATCTTGGCGTTGAACAATCGCTATTTGGGCATGGTTCGCCAGTGGCAGCAAATTGAGTACTCGGGTCGCTACAGCCACAGCTACATGGATGCCTTGCCCAACTTTGTCAAGCTCGCCGAGGCCTATGGCCATGTGGGCATGTTGATCGAGCGTCCTGAGGACGTTGAGCCCGCGCTCAGAGAGGCTAGACGTCTAAAAGATCGAACCGTTTTCATGGACTTCAGAACAGATCCTACAGAGAATGTGTTCCCCATGGTTCAAGCCGGCAAGGGCATCACTGAGATGCTCTTGGGGAGCGAGGATCTCTAAAAAAGTTGTCCCCTTTGGTTTTCTCCAAAGGGCCATTTGTTGAATCTATTGATTGCCAGGCTCAAAGGTTACCGCCGTTGGGTGAGGGTGAGCGAAAAGAGGAAGCTAGCATGAAACACATCATTTCGGTTTTATTGGAAAACGAGCCAGGCGCTTTATCTCGCGTGGTGGGTCTGTTCTCAGCCCGTGGCTACAACATTGAGTCTTTGACGGTTGCGCCCACTGAGGATGCATCCCTTTCACGCATGACTTTGCAAACGCATGGTTCAGACGATGTGATTGAACAAATCACCAAGCATTTGAATCGTTTGATTGAAGTGGTCAAAGTGGTTGACCTCACCGAGGGTGCGTACACTGAGCGCGAGTTGATGTTGGTCAAAGTTCGTGCAGTGGGTAAAGAGCGTGAAGAGATGAAGAGAATGGTGGATATTTTTCGAGGGCGCATCATTGATG
>CAIKYO010000085.1 GCA_903831655.1 uncultured Burkholderiales bacterium | reverse complement strand
CTCAATTTCTCAACCTATTGGGCACATCGATCGGCGGGGTGTGGTTTGTAAATTAAACGCAGATAATGTATTTATGAATACTTTATTACTATTTGATGGGTCTTTGATGAGTCTTGGCTAACTTCAGTACAGTAAATAAGTAGTAGAAAACTAGAGCCGTTACTTAAGTTACTGTAAGTTACACCGAATCAGAACATGAGAAGCAAGTGAGCTGAGTCTTGCTAATTTTTATCTTCATTCTGATGCGAGTATGCTGTGTCTTTAGTCATCAACACCAATCTTAATGCTTTAGCTGCCCAAAGCTCAGCTGGAATGGCTGCCAAGGCTCAGTCTAAGGCAATGCAGCGCTTGTCAACTGGCTTGTCCATTAACAGTGCCGCCGATGATGCAGCTGGCTTGGCCATCTCCAACAGAATGACTTCAAATATCAACGGTTTGGGTAAGGCTATTAAGAATGCCAACGACGGTATCAACATGGCCCAAACCGCTGACAGCGCTTTGTCCAATACAACCTCGATTTTGCAACGCATGCGTGAACTCGCTGTTCAGGCAGCCAACGGATCAAACTCGGATGCCAACCGCCAGTCTATCCAGGCTGAAGTGTCTCAGTTGAAGATTCAGATTGATCAAATTGCCACATCAACCAACTTCAATGATATCAATTTGTTGGATGGTTCAGCTGGCAAGATTCAGCTCCAAGTGGGTATCAATCAGGGTCAGACCATGAACATGAACTTTGATTCCACATTGACCAAAGACATTGGAATTGGGTCAAGGGCATCTTTGACCTCAATTGGGAAAAGTATCATTCCAATGTCATATGGTGATTTAACGATCAATGGCGTTCAGGTCGGACCTTCATTGGCAACTAGTGATACTTTGTCAAGCACAGGAAATGCTTACAGTGCAATCTCGAAAGCTGCAGCGATCAATGCCGTATCTGCTCAATCTGGCGTGGTGGCCACTGTTTCCGGCACTTCAGTTTACGGTGCCAGTATGACTCCTGGAACATCGAGTGGCACGATCACGATCAATGGTGTCCAAACGGCCAATATCAACACCACAACTGATGCAAGTATTTCAAGGCAAATCGTTGTTCAAGCGATCAATAATATTTCAGCTCAAACTGGCGTGACTGCTGTTGACACAGGTGACTCTGTGCATGGTGTTCAGTTGTTTGCAGCAGATGGCCGAAATGTCTCAGTGACTTTGAATAGTTCAAATGGGCTGCCAGGGACAAACCAATTGACATCAGCAACGACTGGTTTACAAAATAACAACTCCATTGTTCTCGCAACGATTGCCACACCAGTTGTAAATAGCACAACACAGATCGGACTCTCCATCAATGGTACTGTGTTGACTGGAATTCCTAATTTCCAACCCAGTACAAATGAACCATTGTCTAATTTAGCAGGCCAGATTCAAAATGCTTTAAGAACTGCTGAGGGCGGATCCACTGACTTATCAGTTATTGGAAATGCGGATACAGGTTTATTGAAGGTCCTATCCACAAGTGGAAGAACGATTGGATCTTTTAGCATGACCGGAAATTCAATCGTTTCTCAATCTCCTGGTGGACCTGGAGTTGGGGTATTCCAACTGTCCAGTGTTTCGGGCAGTCCTATCGTTTTGGGAAGTGCGGTGGGTGGAAATATTGCGAATGCAGATCTTGCGACGGGCAGTTTTACAGACAATATCGCCCAAACTGTCAGCACTGCAAGAAGATCACTTGGTGTTGGCAATCAATTATCCGATATCGGAACCTCCGGGCTAAATTATGGAACAGGTGATGGTGGAACTTTTCAAATCACAATCAATGGCATTCCCAAAACATTTAACACCACCACCAGCGATACCAATATCACGAGCTTAGCCCAAGATATTCAATCATTTTTACAATCTCCAACTGGATTTGGCTTAAGTGGAGCATCTGTAACTGTTAATAGCGTAACCCAGCTAATCACCCTCAATACCGGCACACCCAATTCAGCTGTCAATAAGGTTGTGTTCTCAGGAACTGCTGGAAAAATGTCGGGGTCGGTATCAGTAGCAACGTACGCAAATTCTGTTGCGAATCAAACAGGCACATTGGATGGAAGCGCATTAAAAATCAATGGAGTTGTGATTGGGGCAGCCATTGACACTGACGATTTGTCCTCGGATACAACGGCAGTCACATCCCTTAAAGCAGAGAGTTCAATCGCAATTGCAGCAGCCATCAATAAATCTACGAACCTGACTGGTGTCACAGCGGTAGCTCAACCGAACATTATTGTGGGTTCAAATTATTCGGCCAGTTCAAGTGGTCCAGGGACCATCTATTTGAACGGTGTAACCATCAATAATTCACTGGGTGGTAATTCAACACGCGCGGATGTTGTTAACGTTTTGAATGCATACACGGGCCAAACGGGTGTAGTTGCATCTGACAATGGAAAAGGATTAACCCTTACTGCAGCAGATGGTAGAAATATATCGATTGCATTTGCAAACGCCCAAACTGTATCTCCTTACGCATTAGGAGTGAACTATAAGAACGTTTATGTCGCATCAATTGATGCTTTGCACGCAACCACAACCTATTCTCAAGTTGCTTTGCAATCGAGCAAACAGTTTACGGTTCAAAGTGGAAGCTCAGGAGATGGCAATTTGCTGGCCTTAGGTTTCAATGTTGGGACCTTTGGCGGCACAAGCAGTGGGCTAAAAGTGGCTGCAATAGATGTCAGTACACAAACCGGTGCTCAAAATGCCATTACGGCAATTGATGCAGCTTTGGTGACTGTTTCAGCCAATCAATCCAGAGCGGGTGCGTTTATCAATCGCTTGAACGATGTGGTCACTAATCAGACCAGCATGCAGACCAATATGACATCTTCTAGAAGTGCTATTTCAGATACTGATTACTCTGCGGAGACTACAAATTTAGCCAAATCGCAGATCATCTCTCAAGCTGCAACTGCCATGTTGGCTCAGGCCAACCAGTCAGCGCAAAATGTGCTCTCGTTACTAAAGTAATTTAGCCAAGGGCAAATTGATATGGCGGAGAGAGCGGGATTCGAACCCGCGGAGGGCTATTAACCCTCACACGCTTTCCAGGCGTGCGACTTAAACCGCTCATCCATCTCTCCGGATTGACATATTCTAACAGGCTAAGTGGGAGTACACTCGGACCTTTGATTTTTTTAAATATTCCGCTCGGAGTTTGACATGAAGTTTCGCTTTCCCATTGTCATCATTGACGAAGATTTCCGCTCGGAAAACACCTCTGGCTTTGGTATTCGGGCCTTGGCTCAAGCCATTGAAGGTGAGGGCTATGAGGTCATGGGAGTCACCAGTTATGGGGATTTGAGCCAATTTGCTCAACAACAGTCCAGAGCCAGTGCCTTTATTTTGTCCATTGACGACGAAGAATTCACGCCAGGTCCCGATTTGGACCCCGCAGTGCTCAACCTGCGTAACTTCATTGATGAAGTGCGTTTCAAGAACGCAGACGTCCCCATTTATATCTACGGAGAAACCAAAACCTCAAGGCACCTGCCCAACGATATTTTGAGGGAGTTACACGGCTTCATTCACATGTTTGAAGATACCCCAGAGTTCGTCGCACGCCATATTATTCGAGAGGCCAAAACCTATCTCGAGGGCCTACAGCCTCCTTTTTTCAAGGCCTTGCTTGATTACGCAGAGGATGGATCCTACTCATGGCACTGTCCTGGGCACTCGGGTGGTGTGGCTTTTCTAAAAAGCCCTGTGGGCCAGATGTTTCACCAGTTCTTTGGTGAAAACATGCTCCGCGCTGACGTTTGCAATGCGGTTGATGAACTCGGTCAACTCTTGGACCACACGGGTCCCGTGGCGGCCTCTGAGCGAAATGCAGCACGTATTTTTAATGCCGATCATTGTTTCTTTGTCACCAATGGCACCAGTACCAGTAATAAAATGGTTTGGCACCACACGGTGGCTCCTGGAGATGTGGTGGTCGTGGACCGCAATTGTCACAAATCGGTCCTTCACGCGATCATCATGACGGGCTCAATTCCTGTTTTTCTAAAGCCCACCCGAAACCATTTCGGCATCATTGGACCCATTCCACAAAGCGAGTTCGAGCCAGCTGCCATACAAGCCAAAATTCGTGCAAATCCGCTCTTAAAAGGAGTGGACAGCAAGAAAGTTCAGCCTCGGGTGATGACCATCACACAATCGACCTACGACGGAGTGCTCTACAACACCGAGACCATCAAAGGCATGCTTGATGGCTACATTCCCAATTTGCACTTTGATGAGGCTTGGTTGCCGCATGCGGCGTTCCATCCTTTTTATGGTCCATACCACGCCATGGGTAAAAAGCGTGAGCGTCCCAAAGAGGCCATGGTTTATGCAACCCAATCGATTCATAAGTTGCTAGCCGGTATCAGCCAAGCCAGCCATGTCTTGGTCCAGGACTCGCAGAACATGAAGCTTGATCGTCAGCTCTTTAATGAAGCATTTTTAATGCACACGAGCACCAGTCCTCAGTACGCCATCATTGCGAGCTGCGATGTGGCCGCTGCCATGATGGAGCCCCCTGGCGGCACTGCCCTGGTCGAGGAGAGCATTGCTGAGGCTTTGGACTTCAGACGAGCCATGCGCAAAGTCGATGCCGAATACGGCAAAGACTGGTGGTTCAAGGTTTGGGGACCTGAGAAAATGGTCGAAGAGGGAATAGGGCGAGCAGATGACTGGATTATCCAGGCTGAGGGGCGCCGCTCAAAATGGCATGGATTTGGCAAGTTGGCCAGTGGCTTTAACATGCTTGACCCTATCAAAGCCACTTTGGTAACCCCAGGACTTGATTTGAACGGCAAGTTTGCTGCGACCGGAATTCCTGCCAGCATCGTGACCAAGTTTTTGGCCGAGCATGGTGTGATTGTTGAGAAAACGGGGCTCTACAGCTTTTTCATCATGTTCACCATTGGTATCACCAAGGGCAGGTGGAATACCCTTTTGACCGCATTGCAACAATTCAAGGACGACTACGACAAGAACCACGCGCTTTGGAGAATATTGCCCGAGTTTTGTGCTCAGCATCCCAAATACGAAAAAATGGGTCTCAAAGACTTGTGCCAACACGTGCATGAGTTGTACGCCAAATATGACATCGCGCGATTGACCACAGAGATGTACTTGAGTGACTTGACGCCTGCCATGAAGCCCAGTGATGCCTTTGCACAAATCGCTCATAAAAATACAGAGCGAGTACCCATCGACGATTTGGTGGGTCGCATCACAACTTCATTGGTGACACCCTATCCACCAGGTATTCCTTTGTTGATCCCGGGTGAAGTGTTCAACAAGAAAATTGTTGATTATTTGAAGTTTGCCCGAGAGTTCAACCTCTTGTGTCCAGGCTTTGAGACGGATATCCACGGCTTGGTAGAAGAGACTCTGCCCGATGGCAGCGTTCACTATTACGCCGATTGCGTCAAAGGCACGCCCATCATCCGCTGACGGATAGGAGGGCTCAGAGCCTATGCACCGCGCTTGTGAGCCAGCGCGGTGAGGCTTTGGATTTTAGGCCTTGTCGATGGGTTCGCTGATGCCACCCACGACTTGGCTGAATCCGCCGTCCACATAGGTGATCTCAGCTGTGACACCAGCAGCCAAATCGCTCAATAAGAAGGCTGCTACATTGCCCACGTCCTCAATCGTCACATTTCTACGAATGGGCGAGGCTTCGGCGACGACATTCAATATTTTGCCAAATCCTTTGATACCACTCGCAGCTAAAGTGCGGATTGGGCCTGCACTGATGCCATTGACCCGGTAACCCTTGTCCCTGGAGCCCAAAGAGTCAGCCAGATAACGAACGGAAGCCTCAAGCGAGGCTTTTGCCAATCCCATCGTGTTGTAGTTGGGTACGGTTCGGATGGCGCCAAGATAGCTCAATGTCAACAAAGCCGCTTTGGGGTTCAAATAGGGCAATGCCGCTTTGGCCATGGCTGGAAAGCTGTAGGCACTGATGTCATGTGCAATGCTGAAGCCCTCTTTGCTAAAGCCCTCTAGGAAGTCACCCGCAATGGCCTCTTTCGGGGCAAAACCAATGGCATGCACAAAGCCATCAAAGGTGCTCCAGTGCTTGGACAGATCCACAAAGAGTTGGCTGATTTGCTCGTCGCTGGATACGTCACAGTCAAAAATTAAATTTGAGTTGAATTCTTTGGCAAACTCGGTGATTCTGTCTTTGAATCTCTCTCCCACGTAGCTAAAAGCCAATTCTGCGCCTTGGTCGTAACAGGCCTTGGCAATTCCATAGGCGATGGAGCGGTTGGAGAGTACGCCCGTGATGAGGAGTTTTTTGCCGGTTAAGAAGCCTTGATGAGCTGTCATAGGGTGTTCCACAAGTTGACTAAAAAGAAGTATTTTCTCACACACCCAATGGCTTATCGAACCTTGGCCTTTGCAGCCATCAAAAAACGATCCCTGGGTCAGCCTTAGACAGAGGATGGCAGTCAATTTGGAGTCAATGCAATGGAGTCGACTTTGAATGGGTTCGGGATTTATTTCATGGATCTTGTGGGTTACCTTATTTTTGTTGAATAATGTGATCAATGACCAGCATGACCCATTCGTTAGATCATATTTCTTGCACCCCGAGTGCCAATTGCGGTTTTGTTTCCAGTGAGCAGGGCCGTTTTCTAGCGCCCTTCACGGTTTGGGTAAAAGCTGCGATGGTGTCTTACAGGGTTCCCCAGGCCATCTCAGCCAAGGTTTTGGCGTGGATAGCTGTCTTGGCTTACTTGCACCTGAACGCTGCTTGGGCACTGACTGCCCCACTCAACTCTCCTGTTCCCAATGAGTGGATTGACCAAAATTATCTCTTCACCTCCTACAACGAAGAGCCCAAGCATCTTGATTCTGCCTCCTCCTACAGCAACAATGAGACACCCTGGACCTACGCTGTGTACGAGCCGCCGCTGAAATACCATTACCTCAAAAGACCCTACGAACTCATTCCAAGAACACTCTCAGAGGATCTGAGAGTCACATACTTTGATGCCGATGGTCGTGTCTTGCCAAAGGCGTCTAATGAAGTGGCCTTGAGCGTCTTTGAGTTGCACATCAAACCGGGTATTCGATACCAGCCCCATCCTGCATTTGCGACCAACGAAAAGGGTGAGCCCCTTTATTTGAATTTGGGGCACGCGGCGCTTAAAAACATTCGCTCCCCTTTGGATTTTCCAGTTCAAGGCACCAGAGAGCTCACGTCCTACGACTATGCGTATGCCATCAAGCGTTTGGCTTCTCCCAGACTCATCTCTCCGTCATACGGGTTTTTGAACGAAAAAATACTGGGTTACGCCGCCTACGGTGCAAAGCTCAAAAGCATTGATCAAGCGTTGCGGGTGCCTACGACGAGCTCCACCCCCCTGAATGCAAGTGCGCCTTGGTTGGATTTGCGAGGACTGGATTTTGAGGGCCTTCAGACTCCAGACGCTTACACCTTGAAGATCAAGATCAAGGGTCAGTATCCCCAGTTTAAGTACTGGTTGGCGATGACTTTTTTCTCGCCCGTTCCCTGGGAAGTGGATGCCTTTTATTCACAGCCCGGCATGAAGGAGAGAAACCTCTCGTTGGACACTTGGCCTGTTGGCACAGGTCCTTTCATGCTCACCGAACACCAGCCCAGCGCAAAAATAGTCCTCACCAAAAATCCAAATTACCGGGGTGAGCCCTATCCTTGCGAGGGAGAGGCGGGAGATGCAGAGAAAGGGTTGCTAAAGGACTGCAACAAGCCCACGCCCTTTTTAGAGAAAATCATCAGCATTCGTGAAAAGGAGTCAACTTCCCTTTCCACGAAATTTATCCAAGGCTATTACGATTTGCCCGAAATGGAGAGGGGCGAACCCGGTGTGGCCTTTCAAGTCTCCATTCAAGATGGAACGGGGCTTTTCAAAGAACTTCAGGCTCGCAAAATTCAACTCCCCACCACCGTTCAAGTGGGCTTGCAGTACTTCGCCTTCAATTGGTTAGATCCCGTGGTGGGTGAGGGTAAAACGCCGGAACAAAAAGAGAAAAATAGACTTTTGAGGCAAGCGATCACCTTGGCCTTTGATTTCGATGAGTACGTCTCGATCTTTGAGCAAAACAGGGCCAAGGTCAATAGCTCCATTGTGGTGCCTGGTCTCTTTGGTCATGAAGCCTCGCCCTTTAACCCTCTCGTTTACACGGCAGATGCAAAGGGCGTTTTACAGCGGAAATCGATTGAGGAGGCCAAACGCTTGCTCTCTCAAGCGGGTTACCCCAATGGGCGAGATGCCAAAACCGGACAACCTTTGATCTTGAACTACGACACCCAAGGGGTGGGTCCTGGTTACAAAGCCAGACTTGACTGGGTGGCCAAGCAGTTTGCCAAACTGGGCATTCAACTTGAAATCAGAAACACGGACTACAACCGTTTTCAAGACAAAATTAGAAAAGGCAGTGCTCAGCTTTTCTCCTGGGGCTGGTTGGCCGATTACCCAGATCCCGAGAATTTTCTATTTTTGTTGTATGGTCCCAATGCCATGATGAAGAGTGGAGGGGAGAACTCCAGCAACTACAGTAACCCACAGTACGACGAACTTTTTGCGCAGATGAAGGACTTGGATAACACACCAGAGCGCTTTGCCCTCATTGGCAAGATGATTGAGATCATTCAAAAGGATGCGCCGATGCTCTTTGGTTGGTCTCAAGATTACGGAGGCGCCTATCACCAATGGGTCTTCAACGGAAAACCCTCCAACATCATTCGCGATCAGATGTCTTATTTGAGAGTCGATCCAGTATTGAGGCGTCAAAAGATCAACGAGTGGAATCAGCCCATTGGGTGGCCCATTGTGCTTCTTCCTTTCTTGGTCTTTCTCTTGGTGTGGCCAGCTTATCGGGTCTGGAGCAAGCGACAAAATGCCAAGTTGAATCATTGGGCACCTCAATTGGGCGCCGCTGGCGCCAAAGAGGAGTTGCGCAAATGATTCGGTATTTACTTCGCAAATTGGGGTATGGATGTCTCATTTTGTTGGGCATCAATATCCTCACTTTCGTGTTATTTTTCAAGGTCAATACGCCCGATGACATGGCTCGCATGCAGCTCGGGGGTAAGCGGGTGACGCCTGAGGCCATCGAGAAGTGGAAGTCCCTCAGAGGCTACGACCAACCTCTCTTTTTTAACGACAGTAAAAATGGCGTTGAGCAGGTCACTCAAACGCTTTTCTATAAAACCAGCACTCAAATGTTGCGCTTTGATTTTGGTCGATCCGATGCGGGCCGTGACATCAATGAAGAAATTCTCTCGAGAGCAGGACCCAGTTTGGCCCTGGCACTGCCCAGTTTTTCGGTTGGCATGGCATTGAGCATTTTGATCGCTCTTGGTTTGGCTTTTTTCCGGGGAAGTTACTTGGATTTTTGGGGAACCGTGGCCTGCGTGGTCCTGATGTCGATCTCTGCGTTGTTTTTCATCGTTGCCGGACAATTTTTACTCTCCAAAGTACTCCAGTGGTTACCTGTCTCGGGTTACAGCAGTGGGGCGGATGTATGGCGGTTTTTGATCATGCCCATTGCCATTGCAGTCATCGCAAGTTTGGGGGGGCAGGTGAGGTTCAATCGAGCTGTATTCTTAGAGGAGATTGACAAAGATTACGTCCGCACTGCCAAAGCCAAAGGGTTAAGCGACGTTCAAACCCTGCTCAGGCATGTCTTGCCCAACGCCATGATCCCCATCATCAGCTCTAGTGTGGCCGTGATTCCACTTCTCTTCATGGGAAGTTTGATCTCTGAATCCTTTTTCTCTATTCCCGGACTGGGCGCCTATTTGATCAGTGCCATCGGCGCTCAAGACTTTGCCATCGTGCGCTCCATGGTGTTTGTGGGCTCCGTTCTCTACATTGTGGGTTTGATTTTGACTGACTTGTGCTATGCCTGGGCCGATCCACGCATTCGTTTGTCCTAGATACAGAAGTGCTTAACGCAATGACCCTCAAACCCTATCTACACTCTCAACCTCAGCAATGATCGATTTAGTGCTTTTGCCCATTGATCTGTTTTTTTACGCAATCCTCATTGCGCTGGGTTTTTATGTGCATTATGTGCTTGGAACCCCTCCCTTGAGAGCGAATTGGGCCAGGGTTTTTAGAAAACCCATTGCGCTATCCAGCGCCATGGTGTTGATGTGTTTTGTGTTTCTGGCCCTCTTGGATTCGGTGCACTTTCGCGCTCCTGAACCCTCAGGTCCAGACGTTCACGCCAAGAGCAATTTGAGTGAACCCAAATCGGTTTTGGATTTGCTCTTGAAGCCTCTCGCCCTTGCCCGCGAGAGGACCTACTCAGCACCCTTGGCTGCTGTGGGTTTTAGAAAAGAGTCCGTCCAAAAGGAAGGGGTTCAAGTCAGAGACTATCCGAGGCTACGATTTGGAGGTGCTCACCTCAAAGACCCAGAACGTGAGCTCCAAGCCGATGTGGTCTTCCATCTTTGGAAGGCGTTGGCGTGGTCTGTGTCTCTTTTGTTGTTGTCCATGGGAATTGGATGGGTTTTGAGAAGAGTCCTCCTTGAGGAAGTTCCATCTGAGAGCCCAGGGTCTGTAAGTGCATTTCCACTCAAAACCTTTTATGGCACTTTGTTTGCAATTTATTTGGTCTCCTTCGTTTTGATGGAGCTCTCCAGTGGATACCACGTGATGGGAACCGATCAAACGGGCAACTCCGTCCTTTTGATCGCCTTAAAGAGTGTCCGCACCGCCATGGTCATTGGAACCCTCACCACCTTGGTGATCATGCCCATAGCTTTGGTTTTAGGGGTGATGGCAGGGTACTTCAGAGGCTGGGTGGATGAGCTCATTCAATACATCTACACCGTGGTGGCTTCTGTGCCAGATGTCTTGCTGATTGCAGCGACGGTCTTGATGCTTCAGGTGTTCATTGATTCTCATGCTCAATTCTTTCCTTCAACGCTTGAGAGAAGTGATGTTCGACTTCTTTTCTTGTGTCTGATCTTGGGGCTTACTTCTTTTACTGGACTGTGTCGCTTGATTCGGGGCGAGACTTTGAAGATCAGGGAGTTTGAGTACATTCAAGCTGCCAAAGCTTTTGGGGTGAGCCACACACGCATACTTTGGGCTCACATCACTCCGAACTTGATGCATTTGGTCTTGATCAACTGTGTCATGCAGTTCTCTGGGTTTATTTTGTCAGAGGCTGTGTTGTCTTATGTTGGCGTGGGTGTGGATCCCAATACAGCTAGTTTTGGTGTCATGATCAACGCAGCACGTGAGGAGTTGGCTGCAACTCCCGTCATCTGGTGGACCCTCATGAGTGCCTTTTTGTTCATGTTCTTGTTGGTCATCAGTGCCAATTTGTTGGCCGATGCCGTAAGGGAGGCGTTTGATCCCAAGGCCATTAACAACAATAGGACTGCTTAAATGAAAGATACGCTCCAATCTGATGCCATCAGTGTGAAAGAGGTGGGCCTAAGGCTACACACTCAACATGGCGTGGCACAGGCGCTCACAGCATTGTCCTTCAGCATCGAGCAAGGTGAGACCTTCGCTTTGGTGGGGGAGTCTGGGTGCGGTAAATCGATGACAGCCTTGGCTTTGATGCGCTTATTGCCAAGCGTTGCTGAAGTTCATTCGGGCAAGGTTCGCTTGGGAGAGCAAGATCTATTTGATTTGACTGAGAGAGAAATGCAAAGCTTCAGGGGGAGACGCATTTCCATTATTTTTCAAGAGCCCGCCACCAGCTTGAACCCAGTGATGAGTGTTGGAGATCAACTCCTGGAAGTGATCGAGCCTTTGCTCAGAGAAAAGCATGGTTCTCAAAACGTGCGTCACCTGTCTACTCAAAAAGCCATTGAATGGCTCGCTCGGGTGGGAATTCCAGAGCCTGAGCGTCGATTGAAACAATATCCCTTTGAATTCTCTGGCGGTCAACTCCAACGCGTCATGATTGCAATCGCCCTGGCTGGCGAGCCCGACTTGTTGATTGCCGATGAGCCCACAACCGCTTTGGATGTGACCCTTCAAGCTCAGATCTTGGACCTTTTAAAAGGACTTCAACAAGAGAGGCACATGGCGCTTTTGTTAATCACCCATGACTTGGCAGTTGTCAAAGACATGGCAGACCACGTGGCACTCATGTATGCGGGAGAGATTGTAGAGGTTGCAAGCCGCGATCAGTTCTTTGAGTTCCCCGCACATCCTTATGCGCAGATGCTCCTCAACGCCTTGCCTTCCAAGCAAAGAAGAGGACAAGACTTGCAAGCCATTGTTGGCCAAGTGCCGCCATTGACCCATGCCTTCCAAGGTTGTCGATTTGAACCCAGGTGCCCTCACGCACAAGCCGATTGCCAAAATGCTCCTGTGGCATTGATTCCCTTGCCCACCACCCAAATGCACTGGGTTAGGTGCATTCGCGTGAGAAGGGGTGAGCATTTGGTGAGCGCTAGACAGACAAAAGCAAGCGCTTTGGGTGATCAATTGGAGCACATTGACACACCACAAACCAAGCCCTCCAGTGTCTCAATCCATGGCGAATCGCTTTTGTCGGTACGCGAGTTGAGTGTGAGTTATGACCTGGGTGGCAAATGGTTCGGTGCCAGCAAGCGTTTTGAGGCTGTCAAAGGCGTGAGTTTTGAGATCCAAAGGGGGCAAACACTCGCATTGGTGGGTGAATCGGGTTGTGGCAAATCTACCCTTGGCAAAGCTTTGGTTCAAGTTTTGGGAAAAACGGCAAAAATCACAGGTGAGGTTGTGCTCAACGGGCAAACCGTTTTTTCCCAACCGGCTCAAAAAGCTCATTCCAAGTTGGCCAGGGAGGCCATTCAAATCATTTTTCAAAATCCCTATGCCTCTTTGAACCCGCGCATGCGGGTCCAAGAGATCTTGGAGGAGGGCATGAAAAGTCTCCACCCCGAGTGGTCCAAGCAAGAGAGAACCAAAGACCTTTTGCAGCTATTGGACAGGGTGGGCTTGAGACGCGAGTCGCTCCAACTCTTTCCCCACGAGTTCTCAGGCGGGCAGCGTCAAAGGATTGCCATCGCCAGAGCCTTGGCGGTCAAACCCTCACTCATCATTTGCGATGAACCGACCTCGGCCTTGGATGTGTCCATACAAGCACAGATCTTGAACCTATTGCGAGAGCTCAAAGATGAACTTGGGGTGAGCTATTTGTTCATCACACACAATTTGGGTGTGGTGAGTTACTTGGCCGACCAAGTGGCTGTCATGCACGAGGGGAGAATCATTGAGATGGGACCAGCTCAAGAACTCATCAACAACCCCAAAGAGCCTTTTACAAGAACACTTTTAGACGCCGTTCCGATGCTTTGAAGGGACAGGTCAAACAAACGTTTGAGTCAAAAAAGGGGCATTGTTCTTTAACAATGCCCCTTTTTTTATATCTCTAGACTCTGTCTTTTAAGAATGAAGCTTGGCTTTCAGTGCATCTTTGTCCAATTCTTTTTCCCAACTTGAAACCACAATGGCTGCTACACCGTTGCCCACCAAATTGGTGAGTGCGCGGGCCTCGGACATGAATCGATCTATGCCTAGGATCAGTGCAAGACCCGCTACTGGAATAGAGGGGACCACAGCCAAGGTTGCGGCCAAGGTGATGAAACCAGAGCCCGTGACGCCAGATGCGCCCTTGGAGGTCAACATGGCAACTGCCAAAATGGTGAGTTGTTGTGTGAGGGTCAATTCGATGTTCAAGGCTTGTGCCACAAAAAGTGCTGCCATGGTCATGTAGATGTTGGTGCCATCGAGGTTGAATGAATATCCAGCTGGGACCACCAAGCCCACAACCGCTTTGGGGCATCCGAGTTCTTCGAGCTTTCTCATCAAAGGCACCAAGGCTGTCTCCGAGGATGAGGTTCCCAAAACAGTCAGGAGTTCGTCCTTGATGTAGGCCACAAAGCGAAAGATGCTAAAGCCCACCACATATCCAACGGCACCCAAGACAATGACCACAAAGAGAACGCAGGTGAGGTAGAAGCTCCCCATCAAAGCCATCAATGGCTTTAAGGCTGCGACCCCGTATTTCCCGATGGTGAAGGCCATTGCGCCTCCGGCACCCAAGGGGGCTACTTTCATGACAAGATTCATGATGTTAAAGAACACGTGTGAGACTTGTTCAATGAAGTCGTGAACCACTGCACCGCTTTTTCCAAGTTTAGACAGGGCATAGCCAAAGAGGATGGCAATGAAGAGCACTTGTAGCAAATCACCAGAACCCGTGAATGCGTCGGCAAAGGTTTTGGGGATGATGTGCAAGAGGAAATCAATGGTGCTTTGTTCGCCCGCGGCCTTGGCGTACACAGCAACCGCTTTGGCATCCAATGTAGAGGGATCGACGTTGAAGCCGTCCCCTGGACGAATCACATTCATCACAAGAAGACCAAAGATCAACGCAAAGGTGGAGATCACCTCAAAGTAGATCAAAGCCTTGCCGCCAACGCGGCCAACCTTTTTGATGTCTCCAGCTCCAGAGATGCCCAGCACCACTGTACAAAAGATGATGGGACTGATGAGCATTTTTACCAGACCAATGAATGCGTCTCCCAGCACTTTGAGTTTGACGGCATCTTGAGGGTCAAAGAAGCCGTAGGTGCCGCCGGCCAATATGGCCATCAACACCCAAAAGTAGAGGTGATGGGTGAGTTTTTTCATTTTTTTATCCCTATTGAGTTCAAGGCACCTTCTCGCGCCACCTCGGTGCGAGCAAATGTGTATTTCATGTTAACACTTAAAGAGATTTGTAAAGTTTGATGTGCATCAAAGGGAGATGCGTTCGCCGGTTTTGGCGCTTTCAATGATGGCTTTGACTGCAAGCAAGTTATCCAACCCCATTTGTGCGCTCACCAAAGGCGCGTGTTTTTGATTGATCACATCGACAAAGTGCGCAAGTTGAAGTTCGAGTGGGTCATGGTGTTCAATGTGCAGATGCTCCACCAGCATGGGGGTGAACCAAGAGGGTTCAGAGTCTTTTGGGAATTTGTGAACCGTCATGGTGGGGATGGAGAGGGTGCCTTGGGTTCCACTTAAGTGGTAACAGTCGCTGCTTGGGTAATGGGGGTAGGCTTTGTTTTCTGCCGAGGTTTGCTCCCAACTGAGTGGGCTTGCAGCGCAGTCAGAGAGGATGAAAGTTCCAAGGGCTCCACTCTCAAAGGACAGTCCAATGCAGACCGTGTCCTCAACCTCGAAGCCCCGAATGGCGTTGGAGGTGATGGCATGAACACTTGTGATGCGACCACACAACATCTGCATGTTGTGCACCTCATGGATCATGTTGATGAGCAAAGGGCCACCTCCGGGTTCTTTTCTCCAAGGCCCTTGTTCAAAGTAGGCTTTGGGTTTGGGGAAGGTGGCGCTACCTTGAAAACTCACCAAACGTCCCAGCAAGCCACTTTGAACATGCGCCAGTGCGGCGCGCATGGTCGAGCTGTGAGCGCGGTGATGACCAATGAGGACTGGAACGCCAGTTTGGGTGTTCAATTGAACCAATTGGGCGGCTTCATCGACTTGATCTGAAATGGGTTTTTCGACCAAGACGGGTATTTTCGCATTCAGACATTGCAGAGCTTGTGGAACATGCATGAGGTTGGGGGTTGCCAAGATCACGCCGTCAAGGTTTCCTGCATGGATGGCCTCTTGCAAATGCTCAAAATGAGCAACACCCAGTTCGGTCGATCGCAATTTGGATGGCGGGGACGGATCAACGATTGCTGCAACCGTGACCTGTGAATTCTTTAGCATCACCTCTAGGTGAGCTTTGCCAATGGAGCCCAGTCCGCAAAGGGCAATGCGAACTGGCCTCATCAAATGGAGGAGATGGCCGATTCGGTGGCCAGGGCCGTTGTATTGCCACCCAAGAAGAGTCGGTCCATGTGTGGATCGTTCAAGATGTCTTGAGCAGCTTGGTGAAGAACCAATCGACCTGACTCCAAAGCAATGGCGCTGTCTGCATAGGCCAAGGCACTTTTGACATTTTGCTCCACCATCAAAACGGTTGCACCTTGATCTGCCAGTTTTCTGAGCAACTTAAACACATCTTGAACCACCAAGGGTGACAAGCCAATTGAGGGCTCATCGATCAAGATCACTTTGGGTCGGAGCAGCAAGGCTCGACCTATTTCAAGCTGCTTTTGTTCACCTCCAGATAAGGAGGAGGCCAAGGAATGCAAGCGTTCCTTTACGCGGGGAAAAAACTCCAGAACCTGTGGGATTCTTTCGTGGGTGGTTTTTGCACCCAGGGTGATCCCTCCAAGTTCCAAGTTCTCGTGAACGGTTAATTTGCCAAACAAATTTCTGCCTTGTGGCACAAAAGCGATGCCTTTGGCCAGGAGGTCTTTTTGGTTGGCGCTTGTGATGTTTTGGCCCTCAAACTCGATGGAGCCGGTTCTGGGTTTGAGTAGGCCAAAGAGGGTCTTGAGAACGGTTGACTTACCCGCTCCGTTGGGACCAATCAAAAGCGTGATGGTGCCCTTGGGAACAGCAAAAGACAGATCGTTCAAAATCATGAAATCTTTGTAGCCAGCGGTGACGTTTTTAAATTCAATGCAAGGGTTGCTCATGATCAATTTCCCAAGTAAGCATCTAGCACCGCTTTGTTGGAGCGGATTTCAGAAGGGGTGCCGATGGCCAAGATTTTTCCCTCAACCATGACCATGATTCGGTGGCACAAGTCCATCACAAAGTCCATGTTGTGCTCAATGACCACGAAGCTTCCGCCCCGCTTGGCGTTGAGTCTTTTGAGGAGCTTGCTGATACCGATGACCAAGGAGGGGTTCACGCCAGCGCAGGGCTCATCGAGCAAGACCAAGTCGGGCTCGCTCATGAAGGCCATGGCAATGTCGACCAGCTTTTGTTGGCCATAGGAGAGTTCACCAGCGCGCTGGTGGGCCACGTGTTGAATTTGAAAGTCCTCGATCAATTGATCTGCTTTATCTCCTAGATTGGAGTCGCTCGGCGCAAAGAGTCGAGAGGCTTTGTTTCCCAAGTGCTCTTGGGCTGCGACAATCAAGTTGTCTCTGACGGTCATTTTTCCAAAAACTTGAAGCGTTTGAAAAGTACGTCCCACCCCCATTTGGTTCAATTCCAAAGGGCCCAGATGGGTCACATCTTGACCTTTGAGTGCAATGCGTCCAGAGTCGGGGGTGATTTGTCCAAGCATGCTATTAAAGAGTGTCGTCTTGCCCGATCCATTGGGGCCAATCACGCCAAAAATCTCGCCTGCTTGCACCTCAAAGGACACGCCTCCCACGGCTTGAATGGCTCCATAGGATTTTTTAAGGTCATCTACTTTTAACAACGCTTGTGTCATGATTGGGTCTCCTGAGCCTTAACGCTACTGGAGGCGTTCAGACGCTGTTGAGCGGCGAGCTTGGCTCGCTTTTTGTCTCGTATTAAATCGGGAAGACTTAGCAGTCCATCGGGCAACCAAATCATGAGAAGGACGACCATGGTGCCAAAGATGAACAAGTACCAAGCTTGCGCAAAGCGCAGCCACTCAGGAAGGATCACGCCCACTGCAGCGCCAAGCAACGGTCCCAGGAAGTAACCTGGCCCACCGACCACGACCATCAAGTACATCATGATCGAGTTCTCAACATTGAAGGGGGCTGGGTCAACGAATTGGACCAAGGACGCCAACAGTGCGCCAGCCACACCGGCATAGGCCGCTCCAATGGCGAAACTGAGCAAGGTGTAGCCTTTGATGTCGATGCCCAAACTCTCGGCTCGAATGGGGTTGTCTCTTAGGGCTGTGAATGCCTTGCCCCAAGGTGAGCGCAAGATGCCCAAAAGCAAGAGGCCCATGAGGATGGTGATGCCCAGGACCAGGTAGTAATAATTCAAATTTCCCGCCAAGCTCACGCCAAAGAGCTCGGGTCTTGGAACATTGTTGATGCCAAAGGTGCCCCCGGTGAGCCACTCTTCGTTGCGCATCACAAGCCACACGGCGGTGTTAAAGCCAAGGGTCGCAAAGGCCAAATAAATGGCCTGCACGCGAAGCGCGGGAAAGCCAAGTACCAAGCCCATGAAAAAGCAAATCAATGCAGCCACAGGCAGACCTAACCAAAAACTCAGTCCCGCCTTCATAAAGAGGGTGACGGTGTAGGCGCCAATACCAAGGAAGGCGGCATGGCCAAGTGACTTTTGACCTGCGTAGCCAACGGTTAAATTCAGTCCCATGGCGGCCAACACATAAATCAACCAATAGGTGAATAAATAGATGCCGTGGCTCTTCATTTGGCTTGGAAGGACAAACAAGAGCACCAATCCCACCAGCAGTGCGATTTGGTAGAGGCGATGCAAGAAGGTGGTGCTCATACTTTTCTCTCCTCTTTGGTACCCAAAAGACCTTGGGGTTTGAAGAGAATCACAATCATGAAGACAATCAAAGCGACCGCATCTTTGTATTCAGCAGAGACATAGGAGGATGCCAAGTTTTCGCTCACTCCAACGATTAAGCCACCTAGGAGAGCGCCTCGTGTGTTGTTAAATCCTCCAATGATGGCCGCAAAGAAAGCCTTGGTACCCAGTGAGGCGCCCATGTCGAATTTGGCCAAATAGGTGGGGGTGACCAGCAGCGCTGCTGCGCAGGCCAAGAGTGCGTTAATGGCAAAGGTG
>CAIKYO010000084.1 GCA_903831655.1 uncultured Burkholderiales bacterium | reverse complement strand
GAAGAACAATCTTCTCTCACGGCGTCATGAACTGGACCGCAAATGATCACTGGGGCTACACGATGGAAACAGGTGTGATCCTCAAAGTGGTTGACGGCCAATTCAAAGTCGATTAATTGTTCAACCAAGGCGCGCTTAACGCGCGTCTTTTTTTCTCCCTCTAAACCCATGGACTTTTCAATTGCAAGCATTTTGATGCTAGATGGCACCACCAATGGCGCCATCTATGGCCTGTTGGGCTTGGTGATTGTGCTGGTATTTTCGGTTACACGAATCATCTTCATACCGCAAGGTGAATTTGTAGCCTACGCTGCCCTCTCCTTAGCAGTGATGCAAATGGGAAAAGTGCCCGGCACGATTTGGTTGCTCCTGATATTGGCCACAGTTGCAGCCTTGATGAATGCTGTTGAAGCGCAAAGACAGGGACAAAAATCAATTGAAATTCTGAAAATATTCTTAAAAACAATTGCACCTTCCATTGCGGTATCGGCTGTGACGGTTTGGGCAAGCCCACTTCATTTGCCTTTATTGATTCAAGGTCTCATTTGCGTTTTCATCGTGACTTGCTTTGGTCCATTGGTTTATCGCGTAGCTTTTCAATCTCTCGAAGATGCCTCATCTTTGGTTTTATTGATAGTCTCAGTCGCAGTTCATTTGGCGATGACTGGATTGGGACTTTTATTCTTTGGTGCAGAGGGATACAGAAACCCACCCTTTTGGAGTGATTCATTTGAATTGAGTCCGCTGCGCTTTAGTGGGCAAACCATTTTGATCTTTGTGTTGTCTGTGGGCCTGATTTTTGCACTTTGGATTTACTTTGAAAAAACCTTAACGGGTAAGGCACTCAGAGCCACCGCCATTAACCGCACGGGTGTGCGATTGATGGGAATATCAAGTCGTAAAAGCGGCAATTTATGCTTCACGCTCGCAGCACTCATATGCGCGATATCTGGCCTATTGATTGGTCCAACGACTACTATTTTTTACGATTCAGGATTTTTAATCGGTCTAAAAGGTTTTGTGGCTGCAATCATTGCTGGGCTCACCAGCTACCCAGGCGCTATGTTGAGCGCCATAGTGGTGGGCATTATTGAGTCTTTTGGTTCCTTTTGGGCCAGTAACTTTAAAGAGGTCATTGTTTTCACATTGATCATCCCCGTGCTCTTGTGGCGTTCTATTAAAGCGGGGTCGCATGAGGAATCTTGAATTGACACACTTGAAAAACTATCAATGGCCTTTGCTATTGGCTTTGGTCATCGTGGTCTCTGTCTTGCCGGTCCCTGATTTTTGGATTTATCAGGCGAACTACATTGGTATTTACTCAATCACATGTCTTGGACTGGTTTTGTTGACAGGCATACTGGGTTTAACATCCTTTGGACAAGCAGCGTTTGTGGGTATTGGAGCCTACTCAACAGCTTACCTCACGCTCAACTTTGACCTATCCCCTTGGTTATCGCTCTTTATCGGTTTGAGCGTCACAACTCTGAGCGCTTTGGTCATTGGGCTTATTACACTGAGAATGTCAGGACACTATCTTCCCTTGGCCACCATTGCTTGGGGACTATCTTTGTATTACTTAATGGGCAATATTGATGCATTGGGCAAGTACGATGGTCTTCAAAACATCAAGAGCTTGTCAATTGCCAGTCTTAGTTTGGGGCAAGGACGTATTTTCTTTGTATTCACGTGGGTGTGCTTGATTGTATTCATCAAGTCACTGAGTAAATTTTTGGATTCAAGACTTGGACGTGCGGTGAGGGCCATCAAAAGTGGGACTCAGATGCCACAAGCGATGGGGATCAACACTTTTCACTTCAAAGTTTTGATTTTTTGTCTGGCTGCATTGCTTTCATCCTTTTCTGGGTGGTTGCTAGCTCATTTCCAACACTCAGTCACACCATCAGATTTTGGTTTGAAGATGGGCATTGAATACCTATTCATGACGGTTGTAGGCGGAGCGGGCTACCTTTGGGGAGCTGTAATTGGTGCGGGTATTTACAAAATTTTGGATGATCAACTACAAGTGCTTTTACCCATGCTAATCGGTACAAGTGGTAGTTATGAGGTCATTGTATTTGGCATAGCAATGGTGCTGATACTTAAGTACCTTCCTGAAGGAATTTGGTCCCTTTTTGGAAGTGTACAAAACATCACGCACAAACAAGAACTTTGGACCCATGCTGAACCACTCCCCTCCAAGAGTCAGACCCATCCAGGTGAAGTCATTTTGGAAGTGAAGAAAATTTCAAAGCGCTTTGGTGGACTTTTGGCTGTCAACCAAGTCAGTTTTTCGATCAAAGGCGGTGAAATCAAAGGACTGATTGGACCCAACGGAGCCGGAAAATCCACAACTTTCAATTTAATTACCGGACTCTTGCCTGTTACCTCGGGAGAGGTGATGTTTAGGGGAGTACACACCGAACATTTATCGATGCGTGAAATAGCACATCTCGGGATCTCTAGAACATTTCAGCACGTAAAAATGATTCCCGAGATGAGTGTTTTGGAAAATATTGCCATTGGGGCTCACACTCGTGGACATGCTGGCATTGCTGCTGCTCTTACAGGACAAGACAAAAGAGAAGAAAGCCGAATCTTCAAAGAAGCACACAAACAGTTGATTCGAGTCGGCCTAGGCAACTACATCAATGAACCCGCTGGTAATCTGCCCATGGGACCTCAAAGGCTCATGGAAATTGCGAGAGCCCTTTGTGCTGACCCAAGTTTATTACTTCTGGACGAGCCAGCTGCTGGACTGAGATTTCAAGAGAAAAACGAATTGGCACAAGTCATTAAAAATCTCAAAGCTGAGGGCGTGAGTGTTTTGCTGGTTGAGCATGACATGGACTTGGTTATGAAAATTTGCGACTCGCTCGTGGTCATGGAGTTTGGAAACGTTTTAGTGGAGGGCTCCCCCGTTGAAATCCAAAATAACCCACAAGTCAGAGCCGCGTATTTAGGCACTGAGCATTGATCATGAACAAAAGAGAACTCCTAAATGTCTCTAGCTTGAATACAAGCTACGGAAAAGCGCAGATCTTGCACGATTTGAATTTCCAACTTCAAGCAAGCGAGGTAATCACAATCGTTGGGCCCAACGGGGGTGGAAAATCCACGCTGTTGAACTCTCTCATGGGGCTAATTAAAAGTAATGCAATCATAGAGTTTGATGGCGAAGATATCTCCAACACTCCCCTCGAAGAGAGAGTTCTAATGGGATTGTCTTTGGTACCTGAGAAAAGAGAACTCTTCAATGCCATGACGGTTCAAGACAACATTGAACTAGGCAGTTACCGACAGGTGCTTTTCAATAAGAATGATGTGGCCTCGAGTTATGAATATGTTTATCAACTTTTCCCAAAGCTCAAGGAACGCAGACTTCAAATTGCTGGCACTCTCTCAGGCGGAGAGCGACAAATGCTAGCAATTGCCAGAGCCCTGATGTCAAAGCCTAAATTATTGATGTTGGATGAGCCGAGTTTAGGACTTGCTCCACTGATTGTAAAAGAAATCTTTCAAATCATTGAGGTTCTAAAAAAGTCTGGCGTCACCATTTTGCTCGTTGAACAAAACGCAAGAGCAGCCTTGGCGGTTGCAGACTATGGATACGTGCTAGAAATGGGTCACTTTAGCCTGCAAGGACAAGCACAAAGTTTGGCAACTGACCAACGCGTGATCGAAACATACCTTGGATTTGGTAAAACTTAATGAAATTTCATGAGTAACTACGCACCTGACAGCCAAGAGGTACTGCAACTCTTCAATCATGTATTGAATGGGTCTGCTCGTATCAAAGAAATGCCTCATTTTGCTGAGTTTGATGAGGATTTGAGTTCTCAAATTCTTGAAGAAGCGGCAAAATTTATCACAAACGCCATATCCCCTTTGAACGCCATAGGTGACAGCCAAGGATGTAGCTACCAAAGCGGTGAGGTAAAGACGCCTCCAGGCTTTGCCTCAGCCTACAAAGAATTCTGGCAATCCGGTTGGGCATCATTAAGTGCAGACACTGAACACGGTGGCCAAGGTTTACCTTTGGCTCTCGAATTCATCGTTTATGAGTGGCTCTCAGGAGCAAATCATGGATGGACCATGGCACCTGGGCTTTTGCATGGTGCGTATGAGACCTTGAAACATCATGGCTCCCAGTCATTGATCGATCAATACCTTGGGAAGATCGCGACCGGCGAATGGCTCGCCACCATGTGTATCACTGAAGCACATGCGGGTAGCGACTTGGGATTGCTTCAAACCAAAGCCCACAAGGAACCCGACGGACAGACCTACTCTATTTCGGGAACGAAAATCTTCATCTCTGGAGGTGAACACGATTTGAGCGAGAACATCGTGCACTTGGTGTTGGCGAGATTGAATGATGCCCCCAAAGGTACAAAAGGACTTTCATTGTTTTTGGTTCCCAAGTTTTATGATGACGGCTCTAGGAGCGCAGTCCATTGCGAACGCATTGAAGAAAAGATGGGGATTCACGCAAGCCCCACATGTGTGATGAGATTCGAAAATGCAAAGGGTTGGCTGATTGGCGAGGAAAATAAAGGCCTAAACGCCATGTTTTTGATGATGAACGCAGCACGATTGCATGTTGCACTTCAAGGCATAGGACTTCTTGATGCTGCCGTTCAAAAAAGCGTTGCATACGCTCACGAACGCAAACAGTTTAAAGCTCCCAAGCCCCAATCACTTCTTTCAAATGAAACAGGCCAAAACACGTCTTCAATCATAGAGCACCCCCAGATCAGAAAGATCCTTGACAAAAATGCCTGTCTAGTCAAGGCCTTTCGTTTGCTGGCTTACCAAACTGCATTGATGCTTGACACTTCCAAACATCACCCTGATGAGGCGACCCGAATCAAAGCACAACAGTGGTCCAATATTGTGACGCCTATCTTAAAGGCCAGTTGTACTCAAAATGCATTTGACGGAATCAGCGAGTGCCTACAAGTTTTCGGTGGACATGGATACGTTAGCGAATGGGGAATTGAACAACACCTTCGCGACAGCAGAATTGCCATGATTTATGAAGGTACAAATGAAATTCAAGCCATTGACTTGATGACACGAAAAGTCTTACCTGATCAAGGCTTAGCCCTATTTTCGATTCTGAATGACCTACTAGGTGATGTTAAAGATAGTCATAGTTCAAAAGTGCTACGAGAGATGTATGAACAAATACAAGTGATCACCGAGAGTTGTGTTCACTTAAGCACTGAGACCGATGGACTTTACCGTTTGAATTGGATCATGCAAGAGTATTTAAAGCTTTTAACAACTGGCTTATTGGGTTGGTCATGCGCGTTACTCGAGGAGCGGTCGCAGTCAAAAGGCTCAAACTCCCAACATGACTTCAAGCCCTGGAACACCTTTCAGAGATGGTTGCTTCCTGAATTTCAAAAAAATCTTCAAATCATCCGCGATGAGTTGAAATGATTCAAATTGCTTTTGAGAGAATTGAGCATTCAACGCAATCATGGTCAAAAAAAACGTTCCTAAAAAACTCGATTTGAGTTATCTCGAGTCATTGATGGGATACAACGCACGCCGTGCTGCGCTATCGATCATTGAGGATTTCAACATACGAATGGTTGAGATTCAACTCAAGCCAGTGGAATTTTCTGTTTTATCCTTGATTTCTAGAAATCCCAATATTTCTGCCAAAGAAATTTGCAGTGCTTTGTTCATTTTGCCCCCCAACATCGTGAGTATTTTGAAGTCTTTGGAATCAAGGGACTTGATTTCGCGACAAGTAGATGAAAAGGACAAAAGACAGATAGCACTTTCATTGACAAAAAACGGGAAGTCTCTTATCAAAAAAGCTGAGAAATTGGCCATGCAGTCTGATCAATTGACCACTCAACATATCACTCCCTCAGAAAGAGAGCAATTGATTTTTTTGTTGAAAAAAATCTATCAAGCCGCTGCCTAGTAGGGCAATCCAATGGTTTTGGCTTTGAGCCGAGTTAATCCAAGAAGTACGTCGGTATAAGGCGTTCTTACACCCGCCCAAACGCCCAATTCTTTCACTGCACCCACAAGTGCATTCAACTCGATGGGTCTTAAAGCTTCTAGGTCTTGAAGCATTGAGGTTTTAAATGCCCCCAATTTCGCAGTGACAGCATGTCGATCCTTTGGGGTTTGATTAATCTCAATACCCAAAGCGCGTCCAATCTCTTGTGCCTCAAGCATGATAGAGCTGATGAATTGAAGCACCAAATCATCAGCTAATATTTTGTCGGTCGTAGCTCCTGTCAAAGCGCTCACAGGATTAACGGTCATATTTCCCCAGAGCTTGAACCAAATGTCGTATTGAATATGCTCTGATGCCCTTGCGCTAAAACCAACTTCTCTTAAAAGTTGCTCCAACACTTGAACTCTATCTGAAATTCTTCGATCGGGTTCGCCAATGATCAACTCTTGACCTAAATGGTGTGTCGCTACCCCAGACTGATTTGAACTGCAACTTGCATGAACCACGGCACCTACCCAATGGTGTTGGGGAATCAAGGTTTGAATAATTCCGTTGGGATTGATCGATTCAATATTGCGATTTGAAAAATTACCTTCCCTATCAGCGATGAACCACCAAGGCACGCCATTCATCGCGGTAAGTATATGCGTGTTAGGCCCGACAAGACCTTTAATCTGTTTACTTACGTCCAATAGAGAAGTTGACTTGACACAAACGATAATCCAATCGGGCTTATCTGATTCGAGCTCAATATCGCTAAAAAATCTAGGGTGAAAAGTCTCAGTCGCATTCAAACTGTTTTGAGATGAAGACAGCTGCAAGCCGTCCTTTTTTAAACGCTCTAAATTTGAAGATCTGACCCAGCAACTAAGTTCAACGGATTTGGATTTTGACAAATGCACGCCCAACCATGTTCCTATCGCTCCAACTCCAACAATACATACTTTCAACGCTTTCATGCAACTCCGCGAAAATTCTATTAATTTAAATCATTTTGCTTGGAAGCCAAAGTGCAATGATGGGAAACAATATCAAAATCAACAAGCGCACCAAATCAGTGACGACAAAGGGTAATACTCCTTTGAATATGGTTGAAAAAGAGACCTCCTTGATCACACTTTTAATGACAAAAACATTCATCCCCACAGGTGGATGAATCAATCCGAGCTCAACCGTCATCACAATAATGACCCCGAACCAAATAGGATCAAAACCCATTTGAACAATGACAGGGAAAATAATAGGCACAGTCAAAATGATCATGGCCATGGCATCCATCAAACAACCAAGGACCAAATACATTAGCATGATCAAAGCCAACACGCCATATTTACCCAGTCCCAACCCCGTCAACAACTCCGTCAAGCGCTGAGGTGTTTGAGTGATGGTTAGGAAATATCCAAAAATAAGAGCACCAATTAAAACCGTAAATACTGCCGCTGAGGTTCTGGTTGCAGTCAACAATGCTTCCTTGATACCCGCTTTGTCTAATTTTCCACGCAAGACACCTAAGATAAAGGCGCCTGTAGCACCGACCCCTCCAGCTTCGGTAGGCGTAAAGAATCCCCCGTATAAACCACCAATGACAAATACAAATAAAACCAGTGGTGCCCAGACATTTTTCAAACCCTCTAGTTTTGCTCCTTTGTTTTCTGCTTTGTGACTAGGTAACCAATCGGGACGGATCAAAACGATGATGAAAATAGTGATCACGTACATCATCATGGCGAGCAAGCCTGGACCCACTCCAGCCATGAACAGTTTACCTATGTCTTGCTGGGTCAGAATGGCATAAACGGCCAAAACAGTCGATGGTGGAAGCATGGCCCCAAGGGTACCACCTGCCGCAATGACGCCAGCCGAAAAGGACTGTGGGTAACCGAAGCGCCTCATCTCTGGATAAGCCACCGTTGAGAAAGTAGCTGCAGTTGCAACCGATGAACCACATATAGCTGCGAAGCCACCACAAGCCAAAATAGTTGCAACACCAAGCCCACCTCTTAGGTGCCCAATAAAAGCGTTTGCAGCTTTGAACAATTCTTTGGATACGCCTGAGACCGACACGAATGCACCCATCAGCATAAACATGGGTATGACGCCAAACGTGTAATCGGTCACCGTACGCATTGATGTTTGACCCACCAATTTCAATGCAGGACCCGCTCCGGCGATGTAACTGTAACCAACCACCCCAACCAAACCCATTGCCATTCCAACAGGAACCCTCAACAACATGAGTATAAAGAGGATGACGAATCCTAAGATCGCCACCAAATCGTTGCTGAGCTCAATCATTTTTTAAATCGATTTCGAATAGATAGGGAGGTCAGTTGAAACACATTCACTCAGACTGAACGGGGTCAAATAAAAGTCTCCAAGATCGAATGGCAATCAACACCACTGCAGAGACGTCCCCCAACCAAGCAATTGCAAAGAAAGGCCAGGTGGGTAT
>CAIKYO010000083.1 GCA_903831655.1 uncultured Burkholderiales bacterium | reverse complement strand
ACCAGGAGAGGCTGCAAAACCACCGTATGAAGAGATGTTAAAAATTTCACCTTTTTTTCTTTTCCTCATGCGTGCAAGAACACTGCGTGTGACTTCCACGAGGCCAAAGAAGTTAACCTCAAACATATCCCGGTACTCCTGAGCGGATGTTTCCTCTGCAGCACCCAGTACACCGTATCCCGCGTTATTGATCAACACATCTATTCCCCCAGTTGCATCTTCTGCAAGGGAAACGATTTTTTCAATGTTTGCTGTATCAGTGACATTCAATGGATAACAAAAAGCTGTCTTTGGGTATCTCTCCATGTATGTGGAAATTTTTGAGAGATCAAGTGCTGTGGCTACCACCTTTTGACCATTAGCCAATAAAGTTTCTGCGATAGAAAATCCCATTCCGCTGTCGCATCCGGTTACAAACCAAGTTTTTGAAATTGTGTGAGACATCTTGTATTAAACGCTGGTGATGGGCTTTTGTGGGGTGCTGATCAAATCTTCTTTTGCTGCTTCATGGTATTTCAGGTCATTTTTCAATATGACCGCGGCAGCACGCACACGATGACTAGATGGATCAACTCCTATGGGTGTGTGGCCTTTTTCTAGTCCTTTTGCATTTCTAATCAATTGCATTCGCGCCATGATGATGCCGTTGTCGCAATTGACTAAATTTTCTTTGGTCCGGTCTTGAATAGGACCCATACTTTCTTGTAGCGATGCGTCTTGCATCGCAATGCCATCAACACCACTGAAGGTTTCTCCAGACTTTTGTTTTTCCCGGTCCATGAGGTAATTGTTGTTCTTATTTTGTGCTGCAACAAAAGTTCCTGGGATCACTTTGGCATGAATATTGAAACCATCTTTCATCGCTTGAACCTCGTGGTCCAAAAGATCACGTGTAGGATGAAAGTGAAAACTCCATGTCCAACACTGTTCGTCATTGATGGGCACCCAAAATTGACCACTTAAAGGGAGTTCTCCACGAGGCGGAATTAAAACAAAGGTTGGCATAATCCACTGAGTAATTCGCCAGTAGAAATGTTGATTCTCTGCTTTTCTTCTAGCACCAATTGTGAGCCCTCCATTTGAGGGTTGTACGTCAAAATGAACTTTAAAGTCCTCCAATCCGTATCGGATGCTTTCCTTGGCTACAGAAAAAATGGGGTCGTTTTTCATTGACCCTCTATGTAACCATGCCACATGGGAAGAGTCTATTCCGCCCTCCATGGCTTGCAAGTAATTGGTGTCTTGTAGTCGCTTTGAGAAATAATATTGATTTGAATGAAGGTCTAAAAATTCAAACTCTGGAAATGCCGGTTGTTTTTCCTTTGGACCCATGTACGTCCAGAGCAGGCCTCCTTTTTCAATCAACGGATACGATTTGAGTTTAATTTTCTCTGCATAACCACTGTTTTCATCCTCAGAGGGAACTTCTACGCATTGGCCATTGGAGTTGTATTTCCAACCATGATAAGGACAACGTATACCGTTTTCTTCAACCCGACCAAACCATAGAGATACGCCTCTGTGCGCACAGAACTCATCAATTAATCCGAATTGACCATTTGAGTCTCTGAAAGCCAATAACTTTTCAGAAAGCATTTCCATTCGAACTGGTGGGCAATCGTTTTCAGGTAATTCACTTGCTAAAAGGGCTGGCAACCAATAACTGCGAAAAAGATTGCCCATTCCTGTATCTGGGCCGGTTTGAGTTAAATACTTATTTTGTTCGGCATTGATCATTGAAAGTTGAAAGTAGAGTTTCGATTGAACTAGGGATACCCCTCAATTACTTTCAGTTTATTGCATAATAAGTCAATAAATCTTAGAAGAAATACCTAGTTATGACATTTCAACCTTCAAATCAAAATTTAAATAGATGAATTGGAACCGTCGAAGCTAGGTACTTTCGCTATTTAGCTATTTTTGAAACTCAATAGAATGAAACAGAGTTTTGCTTGTAAAAGATTTAAATCCATTTATGAAACCTTCCAAGACGCATTTCAACTACATTGGGATGTTATTGATTAGCCTTTTTGCATGGTTTTATGTTGCATCTAGTTCTGCTCAAGAGTTTCCAGTAAAACCAATCAAAATCATAGTTGGTTCAGTTCCCGGCGGTAGTCCTGACTTTATTGCCAGGGCATTGGCTCAAAGTTTGTCAGAGTTGATCAAGTTGCCAGTCGTTGTTGAAAATAGGCCAGGCGCTGGAAATACAACTGCTGCGATTAACGTGGGTAAAGCCGTTCCTGATCGATACACGTTGTATCTAGGTGATACAAGTCATCAAGCAGATGTGGTGTTGAAAGATCTTTTACCTATTTCTAGCATTACTTCTGAGCCACTGCTATTGGTTGCCTCCAATAAAAGTGGCTTTAACTCTTTACAAGACGTTATTCGTGAAGCAAGGGCTCATCCAGGAGAAATTAATTTTGGTTCATCTGGAATAGGTAGCATTCATCATATTGCGATGGCTGCGTTCAACCATGAAGTGGGTTTGAATATTACGCACGTCCCTTATAAGGGTAGTGGAGAGTCTGTGCCAGCAATTTTGGCAGGTGATATTTCTATATTGATGACGTCTTACACAGCATCAGCGAGCCAGATAAAGGCAGGAACTCTGAAGTTAATTGCTGTGAGCTCTTCAAAGCGTTTTTCAAAATTTCCAAATGTTGTCTCAATGGGTGAACTCATCAAAGACTTCAACTATACCTCTGAGACAGGAATATTGACGACCAATGGAGTACCCGCTCCTATTCATCAAAAGTTGATTTCAATGATCAAGCGTGTTTCTGAAGATTCTTTTTTTGTAGCAAAGTTTAAAAATACTGCTCTATCGATTAATTTTGTTCCATTTCCTGAATTTAAACAGGATTTACAAAAAGAATTGCAAAAATACAGAGATGTGACAAGTTTGATGAACAGTCAATAAATCCAAACATTGTCAATTCTTATCAAATACAGTTTCAAGTCACTTTTATGCGAAAAAATTCACCGCCGATCCAATTGAGCAAAAGTACAGTTGCCCTTTTGGCATTACTCTTTTGTTTCCTTATTGGTAATTGTTTTGCTGAGGAATACCCTGCTAAGCCCATCAAGATTGTGGTGGGTTATGTTCCTGGTGGGAGTCCTGATTTCATAGCTAGAACTGTAGCTCAAAGAATGTCTGAATTAATCAAAGTTCCTGTTTTGGTTGAGAACAAGCCTGGTGCGGGCGGAAGCACGGCAGCGACTTTTGTCGGTAAATCAAATCCCGATGGCTACACACTTTTTTTAGGAGACACCAGTCACCTATCTGAGTTGCTTTTAAAAGAACTTTTGCCAGTGTCTAGTATTACATCCGAGCCGTTACTTTTGGTTGCATCATCAAAATCTTCGATCAAAAATTTACAAGATTTAATCCGAGATGCAAAAATGCATCCCGGAGAAATCAACTATGGATCCTCTGGTATAGGGAGTATTCAGCACATTGCAATGGAAGCATTTGACTCAGAGGCTGGATTGAATATCATTCATGTCCCCTACAAAGGTAGTGGTCAGTCAGTGCCCGCAATTTTGGCCGGTGATGTACCAATATTGATGACCTCGTATACGGCGACCGCATCCCACATTAAAACTGGGTCACTGACCCTAATTGCAGTCAGTTCAGCAAAAAGATTTAATAAATATCCAAATGTTCCCTCACTCTCAGAGGTGGTAAAAGACTATGACTACATCTCAGAGACAGGAATAATGACAACAGCTGGCGTGCCAAAATCGGTTCACCAAACGCTCATCTCAATCATCAAGCGAGTGAGCGAGGATTCTCAATTTATATCCAAATTCAGCGACACAGCATTGTCCATCAATTTTGTTCCTTATCCAGAATTTTCTGAGGAACTCAAAAAGGGTTTGAGGAAATATCAACGCACCCTTTTAAAAGCAAATATTCCCCTCGAAGCTCAATAACTTTTTATTCAAAGCCATGTTAAAAAAAGAATTAAACGATTTCATCACGCAAACCAACACAAAAACGCCCATGGGCGAGCTTTTCAGGCGATATTGGTTACCAATTCTATTAAGCGAACAACTTCAAGGGCATGATTGCGCGCCTGTCAAAGTTGAAATTTTGGGCGAAAAACTCATTGCATTCAGAGATAGCGATAATCGATTGGGATTGATCGATGAGTTTTGTGCGCATCGTGGTGTTTCACTGTGGTTTGGTCGAAATGAGATGAGTGGAATTCGGTGCCCTTATCACGGTTGGAAGTACAACGTGCAGGGGGAGTGTGTAGATGTACCCTCTGAAGAGGGTGTTGAGTTCAAGAACAAAGTTAGCCTTAAAAGTTATCCAGTCATTGAGCAAGGAGGCGTCATTTGGGCATTTATGGGGCCTCCGCATCTCAAGCCTCCTATTCCTGCTTACGAGTTTTCTACAGTTCCATCATCTCAGAGTTACGTCTCTAAACGTAAACAGTTCTCTAATTGGTTACAAGCGCTGGAGGGTGGGATTGATTCAAGTCACGTCTCCTTTTTGCACAGCGGTAGTTTATCTCGCGACCCTTTGATCAAGGGCGCCAAAGGTAATCGCTACAACGAGAGCGATAAAAAACCAATTTTCCAAGTTGAAAAGTCAACTGGTGGTTTATACATAGGCGTTAGAAGAAATACAGAAACAGATCAATATTATTGGCGGATTACGCCGTGGTTGATGCCGAATTTCACCATGGTTCCCCCAAGAGGAGATCATCCTATACACGGTCACTTTTGGGTCCCCATCAATGATCATGAATGTTGGGCTTGGAGTTATAGTTATCACCCCACGCGATCTCTCACGACCGAAGAGGTTCAAGCTATGAAGGAGGGCGCAGGAATACACGTTGTGGTAGACGAAAACTTCATACCTTATGCTAGGAGAGAAAATGACTACTTGATGAATCGAGAGGCGCAGTCGAGTGGACTTTATTACAGTGGAGTTGAGGGAGTTGGAATGCAAGATGCTTCTCTTCAAGAGAGCATGGGCCCAATTCAAGATCGTACAAAAGAAAATTTAGTTTCCACCGACAACGGAATCATCATGATGAGGCAAGCCATCATCAAAGCAGCAAAGGCCTTACAAGAGAATCAAAGCTTTGTTCCACCTGGAGTTGATCCAGAGGACCAAAGAGTGCGTTCGGTGGCTTTGATTGCTGATAAGCACATTCCTTTTTTGGATGTTGCAAGAGATGCGCTGAAGGCAGTTCCTGGGCGAAAACATCAAACTGTT
>CAIKYO010000082.1 GCA_903831655.1 uncultured Burkholderiales bacterium | reverse complement strand
GTGGCAAACCCAATGCTTGGGGAGAGGGCCCAGACAAGCACTACCGTCTGAAGGGCCACAAGGTAGCAGCCAAACACCTCGTGACGGAACTCATCAACCAACACTTTGATTTGGCTTACTCCTACAAACCCCTGCATCACAACAGCGTGGCTCACGCCTTCATGAATGCCATCCTTTACTTGGACTATGACCGTCAAGGCTGGGACTACCCAACGGTGACCGTTCCCATCAATTGCTACGGTAGGCGTGTGATTTCAGCCAAAGGCTTCATGACACAAATGGATGCTCAGCTAGAAATCGATCCACCAGGACCCACACCCAAGCGCTGTATGGAGCTTGGAGCAGCGATGGCTAAAATTTTGCATGCCTCCCCTTGGCGCGTTGCACTCATTGCATCTTCAAGCTGGTCTCATGCCTTTTTGTGCGACCACACTTACCGCTTGCGACCAGACACTGTTGCCGATCGCAAACTCTACAACGCCATGGTCAACGGTGACTTTGAAACCTGGGCCCAGCAAAGCACTGAAGCGTTTGAGTACGCCGGTCAGCAAGAGATCTTGAATTGGTGCCCACTCCTAGGGGCCATGCAGGCTCTCAATTGCAAAATGAATTGGAGCCATTTTGAAGAGACACACCTCTTCAATTCCAATAAAGTATTTGCCGTCTACGAAACAGCTTTATAAGGGGAGCGCTCGGCCCCCCAGCTCTCAAGGCTTGGGCTGCGCGCTTAACGCCTCTGCTTGAGCTTTTCTCCAAACTTCTGCTGGAATGTGCTCCTTGAGCCTTTTGGTCATCAACTCCAAGACCTCTGTGTTGATCTCGTGACTCAAATCGGGCAACACATCTGCAGTTAAGTCAGCACCCTCCTCCACCAAGTGCTCTGCCGCTTTGACGCAAAAACCGTAATGAATCACAGGATCTTTTTTGCCATGAATCATGTGCAAAGTGGTTCCCACCAACGGTACATGGGGCAAGGCCACGAAACGACCTGACAACGACACCACACGAGCAGCAACGCTCTTTTGCTGCTGAGTGCTCTCCAAAGACATGATGGCTCCCTGGGAAAATCCAACCAACGCGGTCGCAGAGGGCCCAATTCCAGTCTTTTTTTGCCAGGCCTCGATGGCCAAGAGGAAAAGAGGCATTTGCTCGCCCACACGTGCACCTCTGTTTTCTTCCGTCACACCTTGGACCGAAAACCACTGCGCTCCTCGGCCCATGTCACAAGCGTGCGGGGCTTGAATGCTCACGACATGCGCCTGGGGAAAGGTCTTGGCCAAGTGCTCACCCACACCCACCATGGCCTGAGCATCACTGCCCACACCGTGGTGCAACATGAAGAGTTGACCCACTTCGCTTGGGTGGGGCTCTTGGATGGTGATGGCCTGCTCTAAGAGGGTGTTCAAATTGCTCACTCTAATTTAGCTCCTGAGGATTTGACGATCAAGCCTGCGTTGATCCAGTCATCTTTTAAAATTTGCTCAAACTCATCACTGCTTGCAGTCTTGACCTCAAGACCTAAACGCACCAAGCGCTCTTGCACCTCTGGATTGGACAGGACCTTGATCATCGCTTGATTGATTTTTTCAAGCTCAGCCTTGGGGGTATTGGCTGGCGCCAACAGTCCCATCCAAGAATCAAATGAAAATCCAGGCAGTCCAGATTCAGCAACGGTTGGAATTTCTGGCAGAAACTTGGACCTCTCTCGCCCCGTGTAGGCCAGGAGCTTAATGCGTGGATCTTTTCTAAAGCCCACCACACCGACAGTTGCCGAGGTCACGCCTTGAACCCGGTTGGCCAAAACTTCGTTAACGGCATCCCCAGTGGCTTTCATTGGAATGTGCTGCATCTCCAAGCCAGCGCGAGCCAAAAAGGACGCCATGCCCAAATGCGATGCACTCCCATTACCAGCAGAGGCGTAATTGAATCCTTTGGGGTTGGCTTTGATGAGCTTGATGTAGTCTTTTAAATTGTTTGCTCCCAATGCCTGGGGAGCAGCAATGATGTAGCCGGAAAAGCCAACCAGGGATACCGCCTGAAAATCTTTGATGGGGTCATACGGCAGTTTTTCGTAAAGATAACCCGTTAACGTGTGAGAGGCGGCACTCATCACCAAGGTGTTTCCATCGGCGGGTGCCTTGGCCACCAACGATGTTCCGATAGTGCCACCAGCACCCGCGTGATTTTCAATCACCACCACCGCCCCCAACTGCGCTCCCAATTCGTTGACAAAGGTTCTGGCCACCGTGTCTTGAACTGCTCCGGGACCAAAGGGGACTATGATTTTGATCACACGTTCTGCAGCCAACGAGAACCCAAGCGAGCCCGCGCAAAGCATTGAAACCAACCATTTGAGTAACTTGATCTTCATGTTTATCTGACTTTCATTGTTGGCTAAAGGTTCACGCTCAAGGCTGCACATTCATTTTGCGAGAGCCCTCGACATCGAGCCATCTCTCAACCAAACGAACAAAATAACTGGCCCCAATGGGTATGATCTCGTCGTTGAAATCAAAAGATGTATTGTGAATCAAACAAGGACCTGCACCGTGATCGGGCATGCGATGCTCTCCGTTACCGTTACCGATGAAGGCATAACACCCGGGACGCGCTTTGAGCATGTGAGCAAAATCCTCTGCACTCATCACCGGCACAAAGTGCTCGTTCACAGCCTCAGCCCCCACGATTTCACGCATGACATCGGCACAAAATTTGGCCTCTCTTGCATGATTCACCACCGCTGGAGAGGCCCGGACAAAGCTCACATGAGCCTCACATCCATGCGCGCTTGCAACCCCTAAAGCGGTTCGCCTCAAAGCCTCTTCGATCTTGTCGAGTGCGGCGTCAGAGAAGGTGCGAACCGTCCCCCCAACCCAAGCTTCATCGGGAATGACGTTGGGAGCCACAGAGCCTTGAATTTGCGTGACGGCCAAAAGTGCCTTCTCTAGAGGGTCAATCGTACGCGCGATTAAACTTTGTAACTGCTGAGCCAATTCAATGGTTGGGGCCACTGGATCGACCCCAGTGTGTGGCAAAGAAGCGTGAGTGCCTTGGCCTTTGATGGTAACGCGCCATGTGTTGCTCGAAGCCATCAAGGCGCCATGATTCAAGGCAAAGTGACCCACCCCGCCAATTGAAAAATTGTGCAAAGCAAACACCGCCTCACATTCAAAACGCTCAAAAAGACCGTCTTGAATCATTTTTTTAGCCCCCGCCTTGCCCATCTCCTCTGCAGGTTGAAAGATCAGATTGACGGTGCCATCGAAATTTTGATTTTGAGACAAATGCCACGCAGCAGCCAATAACATCGTCGTGTGCCCATCATGCCCACATGCATGCATCTTGCCTTCGTTGAGCGAGCGGTGTGGGAAATGATTGTCCTCTTGCAATGGCAATGCGTCCATGTCAGCACGAAGTCCCAAGCTTCTTTTGCTTTGTCCTCGCTTGATCACCCCCACGACACCCGTGCCTGCAATGCCAGTGTGGACCTCAATGCCCCAAGACCTCAAACGCTCGGCCACCAAGGCGCTGGTTCGGTGCTCTTCAAACCCGAGCTCAGGGTGTGCATGTATGTCACGCCTGAGTGCGACGAAGGAGGACATGTCTGAGAAACTGTCAACAATGTTCATGATGTCAAAGATATTAAAAAATCACAATGTGCCATAAAACTGAGTCGCGCCATAAAAAGCAGCCCAATCAGATCAATAATCGCTACCGCCTGAGGCCAAAGACTCAAACTTGGTGATGGTTTTGAGGAAGGTGAGTTTGACCGTTCCTGTTGGACCATTCCTTTGTTTACCAATGATGATCTCAGCCACACCGGGCTCCTTGCTGTCTTTGTTGTAGTAGTCATCGCGGTAAATGAACATGATGACGTCTGCATCTTGCTCAATGGCCCCCGATTCCCTCAAATCACTCATCATGGGGCGCTTGTCCGTTCGTTGTTCAACGCCGCGGTTGAGCTGAGACAAAGCAATCACAGGGCACTGAAGCTCTTTGGCCAACATCTTAAGACCCCTGGAAATTTCCCCCAACTCGGTTGCACGGTTGTCACCGTCCCCGCTGGTACCGCTCATGAGCTGCAAATAATCCACCACGATCAAACCCAACTTTCCACACTTTCTGGAAAGCCTTCTCGCGTTCGCTCTGAGCTCACTGGGTGTCAAGCCTGGGGTCTCATCGATGTGCAGTGAAATGTTTCTCAATCTCTCAATGGCCTCGGTAAGCTTGGGCCACTCGTCTTGGTTCAGTTTGCCCGTCCTTAGATGCCCTTGGTCGATGCGTCCAATGGAGCCCACAATACGAATGGCCAGTTGCGAAGCTCCCATTTCCATGGAAAACACAGCCACGGGTAGGCCTTCGTTCAAAGCCACGTGCTCGGCAATGTTGATGGCAAGCGCCGTCTTTCCCATGGAAGGGCGAGCCGCCAAAACGATCAAATCCCCAGCTTGCAAACCAGATGTCATTCGATCGAAATCGTAAAAACCTGTTGGAACCCCAGTGATGTCATTGGGATTTTGACTCATCTCCTCAATGCGATCCATCAAGCTCACAGCCAATGAGTCCATGGACTGAAAACCCTCCTTCATGCGAGAGCCCTCTTCACCGATGTTGAAGATCTTTTGCTCTGCCTCATCCAAAATTTGGGCCACCTGTTTGCCATTTGGATTGAAGGCATTGGTTGCAATTTCATCACTCACAGTGACGAGTTTTCTAAGGATGGAGCGTTCCCGAACGATCTCAGCGTACCGTCGTATGTTGGCAGAGCTGGGAACAAACTGAGCCAACGAGTTGAGATAGGCCAGTCCACCCACCTCCTCGGCTTTGCCCACATTTTGAAGGGCCTCGTAGACCGTGATCACATCTGCAGGTCGATTGGCGTTGACCAAATTGTGAACCGCCGAGTAAATCAAGCGATGCTCATACCGATAAAAATCGTTGTCCGTGAGCAAATCACCCACTTTGTCCCACGATGTGTTGTCCAGCAACAAACCACCCAATACGCTGGACTCCGCCTCCAAGGAGTGAGGAGGAATGCGCAACTGAGAGACCATGGGGTCAAAACTGGATTCTTGATCGAAATTGGACATCACTGCGGACATGTCATCACCTCATTAAAAATCTATCGTACCCAGTTTCAAAGCATTCGTCACGGGATAAGCCTGTGGGTATTGGTGTTTAACTTGTGGACAAGCTGTCAACAAGTTGGGATAACTTATATTTTGTTGGGCAAACGCCAAGCAACTTCATTGAACGCGCAACCCCAAAAACAACAAAAGCCTCCGAGGAGGCTTTTGAGATGCGCACTTGAAATGCGCTTGAGACTGGAACTGAGATTAAGCAGTTTCGCCGTAGACAGACACCGTGATGTCGACCAACACGTCTGTGTGCAGTGACACGCTGACCGTAGAGTCACCCACCACTTTGATGGGGCCATTGGGCATGCGAACGTGTGACTTGGGAACAGGGAAACCTTGTTTGGCCAACTCTTCAGCAATGTCAAAATTGGTGACTGAACCGAACAAACGTCCATCAACACCCGCTTTTTGAGTCAATTTGAGAGTGGTACCGCCCAATTTAGCGCCCAAGCCTTGAGCCTCAGCAAGTTTAGCTGCAGCTTGACGCTCGAGCTCTTCTCTTTTGGCTTCAAACTCTTTGATGGCCACTGCTGTGGCACGGCGTGCGCGGCCAGAGGGGATCAGAAAGTTACGTGCGTAACCGTCTTTGACTTTAACAACTTCACCCAAGTTACCTAAATTAACGACTTTGTCGAGCAATATGATTTGCATGTGATTCCCCTCAGATCCTGTGTTGGTCGCTGTAAGGCAACATGGCTAAAAAACGAGCGCGCTTGATGGCTGTGTTCAATTGACGCTGGAAAATAGCACGTGTTCCAGTCAGTCTGGCTGGAATGATTTTGCCGTTTTCAGCAATGAAGTCTCTCAATGTATCGATGTCTTTGTAATCGATCTCTTCAACACCCGTCACTGTAAAGCGGCAAAAACGCTTGCGCTTGAAAAGCAATG